>NZ_JBEZGX010000020.1:0-136009 GCF_040650235.1 Kitasatospora sp. NPDC048722 | reverse complement strand
ACGGGTTGGTGAGGTACTTCCAGTAGCCCGGGTTGCGCAGCGAGCCGTCACCGACGCCGAAGGTCTTGCCCTCGAAGATGTTCTCCGCCTCGATCGGCCGCGGCCGCGCGACCGGAACCGCACCGCCCCTGCCGACCCCCGAACGGCAGGGGCGGTGTGTCGTTCCCGCACCCAACAGCCGTGGGGCGCAGAGCATTCCGCGATGCGTCGGACCGCCGCACCGGGCCTCAGCCGGGCAACAGTGCCGCGTCCGGCGACGGCAGCCAACTGCCCGGCGGGCGGCGCAGCCAGCCCTCGGCCGCGCCGAGCGCGGAGGCGGCACCGGCCAGCGCCGTCAGGCCGGCGTGCCGCAGGCCCGGCCGGTGCACCAGACTGACCAGGCAGAGCGGCACCGGCTCGACCAGCGGCACGTTCACCGCACCCGGGATGCGCGGGCCGCCGACCGTGGTCAGCATCGCGTCGCCGTGCCGCGCCAGGTAGCGGGCGGTCTCGTCCACGCCCACCGGCGGCACGTACGGGGCCGCCGCCGCCAGGCCGTGCTCGCGCAGCAGGCGGGCGCCGAGGTCGGTCCACTCGGTGGTGGCCGGGTTGCCGGCGCAGATGTCCACGGGGTGCCCGGCCAGGTCGGCCAGGCGCAGCACCGGGCGGCCGGCCAGCGGGTGGGTGTCCGCCATCATCACCGAGACGTGCTCCAACCGGACCGGGATCTGGTCGAGTTGACCGCGCAGCACGGCCGGGAGCCCGGCGAAGCGGCCGAAGGACACGTCCAGCCGGTGGGCGAGCAGCTCGCCGGCGGCCGCCGCGAGACCGCCGTGGAAGCGGGCCAGCAGCTCCCCCTCCGGGCGGGCGGCGCGGGCGCGGGCCAGGACCCGGTCGGCGGTCAGGTCGGGGCCGGTGACGTCGCTGTTGAGGTCGAGCAGGAGCGGCCGTTCGGCGGCGCCGGCAACGATCTCGTCGTGCAGGGCCAGGAGTTGGCGGGCCTGCGGCAGCAACCGCCGCCCGGCCGGGGTGAGTTCGACGCTGCGGGTGGTGCGGGTGAACAGCGCGTCGCCGAGCAGCCGCTCCAGGGTGCGGACGTCCCGGCTGAGCGCCTGCTGCGCCACGTGCAGCAGGCCGGCGGCCCGGCCGAAGTGGAGTGTCTCGGCGGTCGCGACGAAGCCTCGCAGCAGGCGGGGGTGCAGGTCGACGGGCATGGCGGCAGATTAACAACACCGTGTTGTGAGTGCGACGGAACAGGTGTTGGACCGCGGACGGGACGCGGGGCGAGGCTGAGGGCGATCCCCCACGACTCCCCAGGAGCCCCATGGCCTCGCGCGCCCTTTTCGCGTCCACCCCCGGCCCGTCCGTCCTCGCCTCGTACCGGCGTCTGTTCTCCGCCCCCGGTGCCGCCGCGTTCACCCTGGCCGGGCTGCTGGGCCGGCTCGCGTTCTCGATGACCGGCGTCTCGCTCGTGGTGCTGATCGCCGAGCGGCGCGGCTCCTACGGGCTCGCCGGCACCGTCGCGGCGGCCGGGCTCGCCACCGGCGCGATCGGGATGCCGCTGATCGGTCGGCTGGTCGACCGCTACGGGCAGGCACGGGTGGCCGTCCCGGCGACGCTGTACAACGCCGTGCCGCTGCTCGGTCTGGTGCTCTGCGTCCGCCTCGGCGCGCCCGACTGGACCCTCTACGCCTGCTGGGCGGCCTGCGCCGCGGCACCCAACCTCGGCGGCATGGCCCGCGCCCGCTGGGCGCACCTGCACCGGGACGACCCCGCCGCCCGGCACGTGGCCAACTCCCTCGAACAAGCGCTGGACGAGCTCTGCTTCATGGCCGGGCCGGTCCTCGGCATGCTGCTCTGCACGACCGTCGCACCCGAGGCGGGGCTGCTCACCGCCGGGACGCTCGGCACCAGCGGCACCCTGCTGTTCGCCGCCCAACGGCACACCGAGCCGCCCCTGGCGGCCAGGGGCCCGGCCGCACTCCGTCACGGCTCCCCGCTGCGCGCGCCCGGACTGCGCGTCCTCGTGCTGACCTTCCTCGCCACCGGGGCGGTGTTCGGCTCCACGGAGATCACCACGGTCGCGTACGCCGACGCGCTCGGCCACAAGCCGGTCGCGGGCGGGCTGCTGGCCCTCGTGGCGGCCGGATCCTGCGCGGCCGGACTGCTCTTCGGGCTGCTGGCGCCGCGCTCGGCACCGGGCGCGCGCTTCCTGCGCGGGATCGCCACGATGGCGGCGCTGCTGCTCCTGCCGCTCGCCGCCGGGCTGGGCGGGGCCGGGTTCGGCCTGCTCGGGCTCGCGCTGTTCGCGGCCGGCACCGGCACCGCGCCGACCATGGTGACGGGCATGACCCTCGTCCAGGAGCTGCTCCCGCAGCGGCAGTTGAACGAGGGCATGGCGGTGGCGGTGTCCGGCATCGTGATCGGCATCTCGGCGGGCGCGGCGATCGCCGGGACGGTCGCCGAGCACGCCCCGCCCGGCACCGGCTACGCACTGCCGGCCGGTGCGGCCGGGCTCGCCCTGCTGGTCGCGCTCGCCGGGCGGCGCCACCTGGCGCGGCCCGGCGGCCGGGCCGGTGCGGCGGAAAATTCCGAACGGACCGTCGGTGCGGCGAGCTAGCGTTCGGACATGTCGACCATCACGTACGTCCGCGGCGACGCCACCGCGCCCCAGGCCAAGGGCGTCAAGGTGATCGCGCACGTCTGCAACGACCTCGGCGGCTGGGGCAAGGGGTTCGTCCTCGCCCTGTCGAAGCGCTGGCGCGAGCCGGAGGCGGAGTTCCGCCGCTGGCACCGGGAGCGTGCGAAGAACGACTTCGGGCTCGGCGCGCTCCAGCTGGTGCAGGTCGAGCCGTACGTCTGGGTCGCCAACATGGTCGGCCAGCGCGGCATCCGGACCGGGCGCTCCACCGGGGTGCCGGTGCGGTACGAGGCCATCGACACCGCGCTGTCCGCCCTGGGCGAGCGGGCGGCCGAACTGGGCGCCTCCGTCCACATGCCGAGGATCGGCTGCGGGCTTGCGGGCGGGCGCTGGGAGCGGGTCGAACCGCTGGTGCGGGCGCGGCTCGTGGAGCGGGGGGTGGCGGTGACGGTGTACGACTACTGAGCGGCCTCGGGGTCGTCCACGCGGTGCGCATCGGCCGGCCAGGTGTACTCGCACTCGGGCAGCACGTGGCCGCCCGGGAACACGCCCTCCTGCTCGGCCGTCCGCCGGCCGCCCTCGCGTTCGTAGAAGGCGACCGCACGGGTGTTGTCCCGCAGCACCTCCAGGTACAGCGCGGCCCCCGGGTGGCGTGCGGCGACGTGTGCGCGCGCCTCGGCCAGCAGGGCGCGGCCGATGCCGCCGCCGGTGCTGCCGGGCCGGACGTGCAGGTTGTCGAGCAGCACCCGGCCGTCCGGCTGCGGCACGAGGTAGGCGAACCCGACGACCTCGCCGGCCCGTTCGGCGATCAGCAGCGCGGGCGTGTTGTCCGGGCCGCCGTAGTCGACGGTCAGCCGCAGCTCCCACAGCTCGCGGCGCTGCGCGGCCAGCCCGTCCCCGAGCGCCTCGGCGGGGACGATCCCCCGGTACGCCGTGCGCCAGCTGAGCGCGTGGAGGTCCGCGACGGCACCCGCGTCGTCCGCCCCGCCGCGCCGGATGGTGGTCTGCTCGGAACCGATCATGTGACGAGCCTCCCACACCCCCAGAGTTGAACATGTTCAATCCTGCCCGCTACAGTTCGGGCATGCTTTTGAACGCGTTCGAAATGAGCGGGGGCGGAGCGGCGGCACCGGATGCGGAGGGGGCATCCGGTGCCGCGTGCACCGACACCGGGTGGAACCTGGTCTCCGGCTAGGCTCGTGGCGTGGCAGACCTGGAAGCGAGCAACGAACCGGACGGGACGACCGGAGCAGGAGTCCCCGACGGCACGGAGGAGACGGCGCCAGCCCCGGCGGCGGCCGCCGCACCACCCGCCGAGTCGCGGGGCAGCCGCGCCCAGCCGAAGACGGACAAGAGCGAGGCCACCAGGGCACTGATCCTGGAGACCGCGATGCGCCTCTTCCAGGAGCGCGGCTACGAGAAGACCACCATGCGGGCCATCGCCGCCGAGGCGGGGGTCTCGGTCGGAAACGCTTATTACTACTTCGCGGCGAAGGAATTCCTGATTCAAGGGTTCTACGACCGGATGACCTACGATCATGCGGCGGACGCCCGGAACCGCATGGCCCATACGCGGGACTTCGCCGAGCGCCTGGAGATCGCGCTGGCCTCCTGGCTCGACACGGCCGCGCCGTACCACGAGTTCGCCGCGCAGTTCTTCCGGACGGCCGCCGACCCGACCAGCTCGCTGAGCCCGTTCTCCAACGAGTCGCACCCGGCGCGGGCGACCGCGGTGGCACTGTTCCGTGACGTGCTGCAGGGCTCGGAACTGGCGCCGAAGCTGGACGCCGAGCTGGTCGAGCTGCTGCCCGACGTGCTCTGGCTGCACCTCATGGTCGTGGTCCTCTACTGGGTCTTCGACCGGACCGATGACACCGAGCGGACCCGGGAGTTCGTCCGCCGCTCCACCCCCATGGCGGCCCGGGTGATCAACCTCTCGCGCTACCGGGTGTTCCGGCCGATCGTCCGCGACGCCAAGGGCCTCATCCAGGACTTCATCCTGCCCACCATCGGGAAGACCGCCATCAAGTAGGGCTCCGCGCAAGTCACTTGGGAATGCCGGGACCCGGCCCACTCGCAGGCGGGCCGGGTCCCGGATCGCCCGGACCGCTCAGAAGCTGTCCGGGTTCCAGGCCAGCAGCGGGGTGCGCAGCAGCAAGTCGGCCGCGGCGGCCGCGCCCGGGCGCAGCTCGGTGACGAGACCGGCCGCGGCCAGCCGCGGGAGCGTCTCGCCGCCCAGGTAGAGCGCGCCCAACTCGCAGGCGCCGAGGGCGAGATCGGCCGCGTCGTCGGTCGGCGTGCAGCGGCCGGTGCCGTCGGCGGCGACCTCGATCGCCCAACGGCCGGCCGCGAAGCCGAGCCCGTCCTCGACCTCCAGCACCACGCGCCCGGGCGCGCCGTACGTACGGGCGTTGAAGGCCGCCTCGACGTCGAGCACCCGCAGCCAGGTGAAGTCGGCGTTGTCCACGTACGGGGTGGCGGCGCGCGGATCCTGGAGGAGCAGCGGCAGCGGGTCGTCCGGGCCGATGTTCTCGACGACGACCTTGCGCACCCAGTCGACGGAGAGCACGAACCGCCACAGCTCGGCCGCCGTCGCCCGGTCGAGGGCGAGGAAGTCGACCACGGTGAGCGTGCAGTTCGGGTAGCTGCCGTCCCAGGTGTCGTCGACCCGGTAGGCCGCCGCACCGGTGACGGTGCCCCCGGCGTCCCGGTGGACGGCGACGAACGGCTCCTTGAACTCGAAGCCCGGCACCTTGATCTCGCCGGTGTTGCGCTTCCACCACAGCTCGTCGCGGGCGAGCGCGCCGGGCTGGGTGAGCCGCCAGCGGTCGTGGAGCTCGGGCCCGATCTTGCGGATCTCCTCCATGGTGACGAAGTCGATCCGCCCGCCCGGGACGGTGGGCAGGCCCTCGCGCAGGCCCCGGGTGCGGTTGAGGTCGACGTTCCAGCCGTGGCCCCGGGTGGCCGGGCCGAAGCCGTAGCGGCCGTAGATGTTGTACTCGGCGGCGATCAGCACGGCGACCGCCGAACCGCGCCCGCGCGCGGCGGTCAAGTCCCGCCGCATCATGGCGCTGAGCAGGCCGCGGCGGCGGTGGGTGGCACTGACCGTGACGGCGGTGACGGCGTCGGCCCGGACGGTCGCGCCGCCCGGGACCGTCAGCTCGACGTCGAAGCTGCGGAAGGTGGCGACGCAGCGGCCCTCGTCGAAGCCGCCGAGCACCCGCCCCGGCCGCCACTGCAGGCGTCGGAAGTCGGCGGCGCTCTCCACGTGCGAGCGCAGGAAGCCGAGGGCGAGCGCGCGGTCCCACGCGGCGACCTCGTCCTCGGAAATCGCGCGGATCTCAATCCCGTTGACCGTCTCGACGGCCCCTTCGTCGGTCGTGTTGCCCATGGGGCCACGGTACGACCGGGCCCGGATGACGGCATCTCATTTATCCGTGCCCGATCCGTACACGAGCCGACGCGCCGGCGTGCCGGCCCGCACCCGGCGGGAGGAACCACCGCCCCTCCGCCGGCCGGGCCGGTGGGCCGCTCCTGCGCAGCCGGCTACGGGCGGGCGTAGAAGTCGGGGGTGCCCATGATCCAGAGGCTGGCCTGCTTGACCGGCATGCCGACGCGCGGGGCCTCGATCATCTGGTCGTCCCCGATGTAGAGGCCGACGTGGTGGATGTCGGCGGCCCGGCCGGTGTCGGTCCAGAAGACGAGGTCGCCGGGGCGCAGGTCGCGGTAGCCGATGGGGGTGCTCTGGGCGTACTGGTCGGCGGCGAAGTGGTTGAGCTGTCGGCCGCCCTCGCGCCAGGCCATCATCGTCAGCCCCGAGCAGTCGTAGCCGGCCGGGCCCTCGCCGCCCCAGATGTAGGGCAGGCCGATCTTCGAGCGGGCGAAGGCGACGGCCGCCGCCGCGCCCTCGGCGGACCACGGACGGGCCGGCGGTGCCGCGGGGGTCGCCTGGGCCGCAGCGGCGGCCGCCTCCGCCGCGGCCTGTTCGGCCGCCGCCTTCTCGGCCGCGGCCCGGGCGGCGGCCTCGGCCTCGCGGGCGGCGGTCGCCTCCAGGGCCTCGTGCCGCCGCCGCTCCAGTTCGACGGTGGTGTGCCGGGCGGCGGCCAGGTCGGCGAGCAGCCGCTCGCGACGGCGGCCGATCGCGAGGACCTCGCCCTGCTGCGCCGCCAGCCGTTCCTCCGCCCGGCCCCGCGCGGCGCCGACCTCGGCGGCGGCGCGCCCGGCGGCCTCGGCGGCGGCCCGGGCCGCGGCGGAGGCGCGGCCCGCGGCGGCGGCCGTGGCGGTGGCGGCG
Source organism: Kitasatospora sp. NPDC048722 (assembly GCF_040650235.1). Taxonomy (NCBI): domain Bacteria; kingdom Bacillati; phylum Actinomycetota; class Actinomycetes; order Kitasatosporales; family Streptomycetaceae; genus Kitasatospora; species Kitasatospora sp. NPDC048722. Next base: position 129,098 of record NZ_JBEZGX010000020.1, on the reverse strand, counting down.
TCGAGGATCTGGCGGGTCCGCTCGCTGGCGACGCCGACCGCGGTGGCACGGTCGCCGAGCTCACGGGGCCCGCGCGCGCCGAGCAGGGCGTTGAGCGCGGCAAGTTCGGCGCCGGCGCCCTGCCGGTACGTTTCGGCGGCGAGCTGGGCGGCGTCCTCGGCGGCCGCGACCCGCTCCGTCTCGGCGGCGGCCGCCCGCTGCGCGGCGGCGGACTCCTCGGTGCGGGCCCGGGTGAGCGCGAGCTGGGCACCGTTGTAGGCCTCCACGGCCTGCTCGGCGCCGCGCCCGGCCCGGTCGAGCTCGACCCGCGCGGCGGCCAGCCCGGCCTCGATGGCACCGACCGAGGCGGCCGTGCGGTCGGCTTCGGCCCTGGCCCGGTCGACGTCCTCGGCGGAGGGGTACGGCTCCGGGTCGGCCCTGGCGGCGTGGGCGGCCGGCAGCAGCCCGAGCACGGCGGTGAGGGAGAGCAGGAGGGTCGGCAGGAGCCTGCGCACGACGGGACGTCCCTTCGGCACGGACCGGACGGGTCGCGGGTCGGACGCGTCGCGGTCGGACGGGTCACGCGGTCGGACGGGCCGCCTGCCGGTCGCGCCGCCGGACGGACGGCGCAGGAGCGGGAGGAGGCCGGGCGGACGGCCCGGCGATGTGCCCGGTGCGTGACGAAGCGGTCACTCACTGCCCATGTTCTCAAGTCCGTCGTCGTTCACGCACGGAATACGCACCGCCGCCCGGGTGAGCATCGGATGATCCGATCGGCGCCCAACTCCGCCGGAGGCAAGGGGTGCACGAACGAGTGGCACGGCGCTAGCGGCGGATCCGGCGGGTGTGCGTCCGCAGGTAGGAGTGGCGCTCGGGCCGGGGCTCCAGCCCGGTCGGCCGCACCGCGTACGTCCGGCTGCGCCCGGCACGGACCGCCCTGCGGCGCTGCTGCGCGCCGCGGCCCCGCCCGTCCCCGCCGCCCGACGCGCCGTACGCCTGGCCCTCGTGCGCGCCCCCGGCGGCCCCGGCGGTACCGGTGCCCCCGGCGTGGGCGGCGGCCGAGCGGCGGTCGGCGAGCCGCGCCGACCGCCTGGCCAGCGCCCGGGCGGCGTGGGCGTCCAGGTGGGCGGTGGCCCGGGCGGCCATCCGCTCGGCCACCCGGTGGGCCGCGGGGTGGTTGGCGGGGACCTTGTCCGGCGCGCCGGCGATCAGGTCGAAGAGCCAGGTGCGGGCCCGGTCCGCGCGCCGGTGGAGGAGCCGCTCGCGCCGGAGCGCCCGCGCCCGGCGGCGGGGGCGCGTGGCGTACCGCCAGCGGGCCCACGGGCTGCTCGGCCGGGCCAGCCGGATGGCACCGATCCAGGAGAGGCCGGGGACCATGATGCCGAGCAGGCCGGTCCACAGCTTGCCCTTGATCAGCGTGATCACCGAGGCCAGGGCGTTGACCGAGATCACCGTGATCAGCCCCCAGCGGGTCTCCTGACCGGGCACCACGCCGAGCGGCACGTACCCGACCAGCAGCAGGGCGGTGAACAGGATCCCGAAGATCACCGCGTCCACCGACTTGCGGCCCTGCTCCCCCCAGTACACGTCGTCCAGGTGCAGGATCAGCGCGAACTCGTCCAGCACGAGACCGCAGCCGATGCCGAAGAGCAGTCCGAACACGTCGATCCACGGGCGGCCGCCGTAGGTGGCGAACACCCCGATCCCCCCGACCAGCAGGAAACCCAGGCCGAACACCATGTGGTGGATGTGCAGGCCGCCGGGCGTGACGTTGCCGGGCCACCACCTGACCTGGGCCCGGATCATCCGCACGCTGAACCGGATGAACACGAAGGAGGTGATGAACCCGACCAGCAGCAGGAACAGCGGTTGTTTGTGCGCGGCGACGATGTGCTCGCGGTAGCTGTCCAGCAGTGTCGTCATGGGTCTTACCTTCGTTCCTGGTCCTGCGTCCTGCCCGCCGTGACGTGGCCCGGAGCCAAACACCGGCCCAACACCCCGTCCAACGGCCGGTCAGAAGCCCCGGGTGCGCTTGGCGGCCCGGCGGGGCACGACCGGGTACAGCGAAGGACGCTCGGCGCCGACGGGCAGCTTCATGAACAACCGGGCGATCTCGCCACCGAGGTTGACCCCGATGGCCAGCGCCATCGCGATCGCGGCGGCCCGGGTGATCGACACCAGCCCGGCGCTGGAGTGCCCCTGGGCGAAGGCCAGCATCCCGAGGTAGAGCGCCGAACCGGGCATCAGCGGGCCGATGGCCGCCGTCACGTACGGCAGGGCCGAGCCGCTGCGGTAACGCGCCATCAGCTGGCCGAAGAGGCCCACCAGGCCGGCCGCGACGCCGGTGGCCACGATCGGGGAGACGCCCCCGTTGTAGACCAGCACGCCGTAGCTCGCCCAGCCGATGCCGCTGTTGACCGTCACCAGGGCGAGGGTGCGGCGGTCGGTCTGCAGCAGCATCGCGAACGCGAGGGTCAGCACGAGCGCCGCCACCATCTGGACCGGCGGGTAGCTGCTCCCCGCCAGGCTCTCGTCCGGCCGCAGCCTCGCCTCGAAGCCGACGCCCAGGTAGAGGATCAGCATCACGCCGATCACGATGCCCGCGACCAGGTAGATCACTTCGAGGAGGCGGGCGGCGGCGGTGATGTAGAAGCCGGTCAGGCCGTCCTGGACGGCGGCGACCAGCGCCCGGCCGGGCAGCAGCGCGAACAGGCCGCCGGTGATCACGACCGATCCGCGCAGGCCCCAGTCGTTGAAGGACAGGATGATCCCGGAGGCGGCGGCCGGCATCGCCGCGGCGACGAACTGGTAGAACTCCGGCAGCCGGCGCCGGGCCAGCGCGGAGGCCAGCCGGTCGCCGAGCACGGCCGCGATGAACGCGCTCGCGAAGACCAGCCACCCCTTGTCGTCGACCCGCCCGCCGACCAGGAAGGTCGCCGCGCCGGCCAGCAGACCGGTGGTCAGGGCGAGCAGCCAGGCCGGGTACGGGTGCCGGTTGCGGCGGATCTCGGCGAGCCGGCGGTAGGCGTCGTTGACCGTGACCTGCTCCGCCGTGATGTCCGCGACCAGCTCGTACACCGCGTTCAGCCGGGTGTAGTCGGAGGTGCGGCGGCGCACCACGCGGTCCGCGGTGATCGGCGGCTCGACCAGCGAGGGCTGGTGCGAGATGCCGATCAGGGTGAAGGTCACCTGCGGCTCGCAGTGGTCCAGCCGGTAGGCGTGCGCGATGCCGAGCATCGCCGCCTCGACGTCCTCGGCGGCCTCACCGCTCGCCAGCAGCAGCTCGCCGATGCGCAGCGTCAGGTCGAGGATGCGGGGGACGTTGCGCGCTGCCGAAGGGTGCAGCTCGCGGGCCGTCCGCTCGAAGGCGGGGCGCTCGGACATCGGGGTGCGCAGGAGCGTGCGCATCCGGTCCGGCCAGGGCGCCTCGCCGGGCGCGCCGGGGGTCAGCTCCGGGACGGGGATGCCCGTGGGCGGGGTGTAGCCGGCGGCCCGCCACTCCTCGGGCGTGAGGGTGTCCTCGGCGACCGAGCGGCGGCGCGGGCGTGCTTCGGCCGGGGCGGAGGCGGTCGAGGTGGTCGACTCGGCGTCCGGGGTCTCGTCCGCCTGCCGGGCGGCGGACGACCGCGAGGGCAGTGCCAGCGACGGCGAGAGCTGCGGCTGCGGAGCCACGGGCTCCGGGGTCAGCAGGCCCCTGGTCTCGGGGACGGGCGGGACGAGCGGCACGACGGTGGTCGGCTCGACGACCGGGGCCGGGTGGCCGAGCAGGCCCTCCGTGGGCGGCGCCTCGGAGGGGTGGACCGGCTGGACCGGGGGCGTGCGCCGCGCCTCGCGGGCCGCCCGGCCTCCCCTCGCCCGCTTGCCGCCGCCCGGTCGGCCCCGCTTCGGCACTTCCGCTCCTCGCCACCCCTGGTGGCACGGGGCCACCGATCGATCTCCGGTTACACCTTGCCTGATCGAACAGCTGGACGCACATGTACGTCGCGTCGGGTGACCTGCGCCGCGGGCTCCTACCCGGCGCGGTGCCCGCTGCCCGCCGACGCGCCGGAACGGCGGGCCCGGAGCAGTTCGACCACCACCGGGATCACCGAGACCAGCACGATCCCGACCAGGATCGCCTCGATGTTGTCGCGGACGAAGGGGATCCGACCGAGGAAGTACCCGAGGACGGTGACACCGGCGCCCCAGAGCACGCCGCCGACCGCGTTGAAGACCACGAAGGCGCGGTAGTTCATCCTGCTCACCCCGGCCACGATCGGGGTGAAGGTGCGGACGATCGGCACGAAGCGGGCCAGCACGATCGCCTTGGGGCCGTGCCGGTCGAAGAAGGCGGCGGCCTTCTCGACGTTCTCCTGCTTGAACAGCCGGGAGTCGGGGCGGCGGAACAGGCCCGGCCCCACCTTGCGGCCGAACAGGTAGCCGACCTGGTCCCCCGCGACGGCGGCGGCCACGACCAGGGCGCAGACCAGCCAGAGCGGCTGGTGCAGGTAGGTCCCGCCGGCCACCAGCAGACCGGTGGTGAACAGCAGGGAGTCGCCCGGCAGGAAGAAGCCGATCAGCAGGCCGGACTCGGCGAAGACGATGACGAGGATGCCGAGCAGGCCGAAGGCGGAGATCAGGCTGGTCGGATCGAGCCAGGACGGGCCGAGGGCGGTGCTGGTCACGGAGGCTCTCCTGAGATCGAGTCTTGGCAATAAAATGGTAAAGCAATTACCAAGACTCGATCTGGATGGAGAAGGTTCCCTGGTCGGGAGTCCGGGGGCGGGGAGCCCCTGCGGGGGCTCGGGGCGGGCAGGGGCGCGGCCGGAGAAGGCTCCCGTGTCGGGGCCGGCGCACGGCCCCGACACGGGTGGACGCGCCGACAGGAAGGTTCCTCCGGGCCGGGTCAGAGGCCGTAGCGTTCGACGATGTCCTCGTGGTGGGCGACGTCGGCGCCCGCCGCCTCGGCCAGGGCGGGCCAGGCCAGGGGGTGGGGCCAGGCGGCGGTGAGCCGGTGGAGCAGCGCGTCGGCCTCGGCGGCGGAGGCCGTCGGCGGCACTCCGAGGGCCGCGTAGATGCCGGGCAGCATGCCGTCCTCCTCGGCCGGGTCGGTGATGCTGTACTGCTCCCCGCTGTACGCCCACACCGCGTAGCCGGCCTCGCCCAGGCCGTCCCGCAGGGCGTACCACGCCTCGTCGCCGGGCCAGCCGCCGTCGATCCAGTAGGTCGTGTACCCGGCCGGGTCGAGCAGCGTCAGCATCTCGAACGCCGGCCGCCACCGCACCCGCTCCGCCTCGGGGGCCTCGTCCCCCGGCGGGGGCTCCAGCAGGGCCGGGGCGAAGACGACGACGTCGCCGTGGTTGAGCGTCAGGTCGTCCCCGAGGACCGGGAGGACCTTGGCGGTGGCCGGGCCGGTGCGCAGGGCGGGGAGGTCGGCGGTGGAGCCGTTGGTCCGGGTGGTGCGGACGGTGACCAGCTGCCACTCCTCCTCCACCGGGCCCTCGGGCTCGTCGAAGTCGATGCCGAGCAGCGCGCCGGTGGAGCGGACCGCGGCCCAGTCCCGGTTGGCGGTGGCCGCGGTGATCAGGTGCCAGAGGTCCTGCTCCTGGAGCGTCCGGTGCAGCTCCTCCTCGGGAGTGCCCTCGACGGGCAGCGCGTGCTCCAGGAGTTCCTGGTACAGCCGCTGCGCGGTCGCGTGGTCGCCCAGTTCGGTGGCGGCGCCGGCGGCGAGGCGGCGGGTGTTGATCCGGTCCGGGTGCTCGGCCAGGATCGCCGCGCAGTGCTCGACCACCTCGGCCCAGCGGGCCTCGGCGGCGGCCCAGCGGGCGCGCACCCAGTGCCCGTCGGCCGGGCTGGTCGCGGCCAGCCGGTCGGCGAGGCGGCGCACGCCCTCGCCGTCCCCGGCGTCGATCAGCACGGCGCCGAGCAGGCCGGGCAGCACGGCGTCGGCCGGGTCGGCGTCCAGCCGCTCCCACAGCAGGTCGGCGGCGGCCCGGGCGTGGCCGAGCCGGCCGAGCACGGCGGCCAGTTCGGCCGCGAGGGCGGTGGCGCCGGCCTGCTCACCCCGGTACCGGTCCAGGGCGACGGAGAGCAGGTCGGCGCCGGTCTCGTGGGGCACCCCCGCCTCGGCGAGGTGTGCCGTCAGCTCCCCCGGCGGGACGGGCAGCACGGGCTCCGGCAGCGCCTCGGCGGCGGCCCGCAGCCCGGCCACCTGCGCGGCCACGCCGTCGGTGCGGCGCAAGCTGGTGAGTTTACGCTCGCCCGTCGCGGCGAGCGTGCGGGCCACCGTCCGGGCTCCGCGGGCGACGGCGAGCCGACCCGCCGCCAGGAGCAGGTCGACGCACGGGCGGTGGGCGCCGGCACCGTCGAGGTGGCCGACCCAGCCGGCCAGGACGGCCCCGAGTTCGGCGTCGTTCTCCCAGGCGCCGGCCGCGGCCAGCAGCTCGACCGTCCTGGTCCAGTGCTCGCGCAGGTCGGCGTGGCGCTCGGCGTCGTCGCGGGCGGGCAGCAGGGCGAGGGCCTCGTCGGCGCGGCCGAGGGTGGCGAGCGCGTGGGCCCGCAGCAGGGCGCCCCAGAGCCGGTCGTTCTCGCCCAGGACGCGCCCGGCGGTGCGTTCGGCGCGCTCGGCGGTGTCGAGCAGGCCCAGCACCTCCTCGCACCGGCCGAGCCGGAGCAGGGTGCCGGCCCGGGAGTGGTGGTACTCCAGCGAGAGCCGCTGGCCGGCCGCCAGCATCCGGGCGCCGGCGGCGTCGAGGTGGGCCAGGGCCTCCTCGCCGCGGCCGTCGTCCTCCAGCGCGTCGGAGTACTCGCGCGACAGGCAGTCGAAGCAGGAGCGGGCGGGCTCGATCCGCTCCAGCGTCTCGCCGAGCACGGCGAGCCGCTCGCAGGCGTAGCCCGGTCCGTCCACCCGGGCGTGGCAGATCGCGAAGTCCTGCACCACGCAGACGGACTGCGGGCATCCGGCCGTCTCCTCCCGGTGGGCGAACTCCAGCAGGTCGACCACCTCGGGCAGGGCCCGCTCGCCGTGGTGGCGCTTGTTCAGCAGGTTCTGCATCCGCCAGTGCCGCAGGTAGACCTCGACCCAGGGCAGGCCGAGCGCCCGGGCGGCGGCCAGCGCCTCCGGGAAGACGGCGTCGAGCTCGTCGTTGCGGCCCTCGTTGGCGTGGCCGGGCAGCGCGTAGATGGCTTCGGCCAGGCGCTGGTGGCCCGCGTCGGCGAGCTGCCGGTGGGTCTCGTGCACCCAGGCCCAGATGTCGGTCGTCATGCCTCGTCCCCCTGCGTCGTGCTGATGAAGAGCCTGCCGGGCGCCACTGACACCCGGCCGGTCGGCGGTCGGTCGGCCGGCCGGCCGGTCCGTCACGCGTCGCCGGACAGCGCTCCGGGGCTGTCCGGTACGTCCGCCGGGCCGACCGGGACGGCGGCGGTCAGGGCGGAGACGGCGGTGCCGACGCCGGCGAGCGCGGCGGTGAGGTCACCGCCGGAGGAGCCGGTGGGCCCGGCCGCCGCCATGATCACCTTGAGCGAGCGGAGCAGCGCGGCCGCGGTGGCGCTGCCGGTGTGCCCGGATCGGTACGCGTCGAGCAGGTCCCGCACGGCCGGGCAGGACAGGTTGAGGTAGAGCCGGGCCCGGACCTCGCCGTCGGTGCGGGCGGTGAAGGCCCGGGCGAGCCGCAGCGCGGCGGACGGGATGCGGGCGTCGGCCCGGTCGTCCTCGATCCGGGCCTTCAGCTCGGCCTCGCGGTCCGGCACCAGGACCAGCGGCAGGCCGGGCGGGTCGAAGCGGGCCGGCACCAGCTGCTCGCCCGGGTCGGCGAGCGCGCCGGCCAGCCACGCCGCCTCTTCGGCGGGCAGCGGGCGTTCCGGGTCGCGGAACAGCGAGCGGTCGCCCTGCTCGCTGCCGAGCTCGACCAGCCGGCAGCCGCGCAGCTGGGCGTAGCGGCGCAGGAACGGCAGGACGGCGTACCGCTCGCCGCGGGCGATCGGCACCCGCATCGCCCGGTAGAGCATCTCCTCGAAGCCCCCGCCGCTGCCGAGCGCGACGTGCACCGCGCCCCCTCCGGCTGCGCGCAGGGCGCCCGCGGTCAGGTCGCCCTGGGAGGTGGGTACCGGGACGTCGTCGGCGAGCAGCGTGAACAACCGGTCGTCGCAGAGCGCGGCACCCAGGAGGTCCTGGCCGTGCCGGGCGAGGATGCGGCGCCAGGCGGCGGGCCGCAGCCGGGCGGTCTCGTAGAGGCCGTCGACGATGGCGTCGGTGAGGGCCCGCTGGAGCGCGCGGTAGTGCTCGTCGCGCTGGAGGTCCTCGCGGCTGGCGGTGGGGGTGAGGCGGCTGGACTCGACGACGCCTCCGATGAACCCGGCCCAGCCGGGCAGGAGGTCGCGGGCGTCGTCGGCGAGCAGCATGCCGCGCAGGTAGACGGAGAGGTCTCGGTTGTCGCTGCTGCCGTAGGTGCCGCCGTCCTGGACCCACAGGAGGCCGACCGCGTCGGTGCCGCCGTCGACCGGCTCGACCGGGAAGGCGGTGAGCGGTTCGAAGCGGCGGCCGAAGGCGGAGGCGAAGCGCATCCGGGCCTCGTGCGGATCCCCGTCGGAGGGGTGGCGCCAGGGCACGTCGACCGCGTTGACGGGGTCCTCGTCGTCGCCGACGAGGACCGGGATCGGCAGCAGCACGCAGTACCGGGCGAGCACCTCGCGCAGGGCGTCCTCGTCGGCGAGGTGGGCGTGCTCGGCCTTGAGCGTCAGCTCGACGACCGTGCCGGGGTGCGGCCGGGCGGGCACCGGTTCGACGAGGTACTGCTGGCCGCCGCGGCTGCGGTAGCGGTGACCGAGACCGGGTTCGCGGTGGGAGGTGGTGGTGACGACGACCTCGTCGGCCACCGAGAAGGCGGACAGGAAGCCGAGGCCGAAGGCACCGATCAGGTCCTGGTCGCCGGTGAGTTCGCGCAGCATCCGGGTGTAGCCGGTGCCGACGGTGGCGAGGTAGGCGTGGATCTCCGGCTCGGTGAGGCCGGCCCCGGTGTCCTCGACGGCGACCGTGCGGCGGACGGCGTCGCCGCGCACCCGGATCAGCCGGCGATGGCCGCCGTCCGGGTCCTCCAGGAGGCGGCGGGTGTGCGAGTCGTGGGCGTTCTGGACGAGTTCGCGCAGGGCGACCAGCGGGGTGGAGTACAGGTGCGTGGCGAGGACGTTCACCAGGCCGCCGAGATCGACCTCGGTCGTACGCAGATCCTCGGCCGGGGCGTGGTCGGGCGGGAGACCTTCAGACATGGGAACCCAGTGTGCCAGTGCGACTATCCGGCGACCATTTCTTTCTTTCTGGCAACGCATGGTCAACTCCGTGTTGACCGGCCGGTGTTGCCGACCCCATGCGACCAATCCACCAACTCTCCACCGCGCACGAATACTTGACCGGAGATGTGCGGGCCCGCCGACCCACCGGAAATGCCCGCACGATGACACCATCGGGGGAATTGCCACCCATTTGGTGGAGTTCGCCCGCTCCCCTGGTGAATGCTGATCACGCGACGTCAGGCAACGGCGCCACGGAGCGGCCACTCCGGATCGCGCCACATTTCGCAAGTCCAGCTCAGGGAGAGCAGCGTGTCCCGTATTCGTGCAGCCGCCGCCGTCACCGCCTTCGGCGCCTTCCTCCTCGTCGGCGTCGGTGCCGCCACCGCGCACGCCGACAACGCCGCCGGCGCGGACCAGCACTCCAACAGCAGCGTCGTGAGCAACACCGGCTCGAACAACATCATCGGCAACGTCCACGGCAACGTGGTCAGCACCCAGCAGACGGCCACCGGTTCGGGCGCGAGCAACCAGGACAACGGCCTCGCCGCGACCGGCAACGGCGGCAACATCGGCGCCCTGCAGGGCAACGGCAACCTCGACACCCGCGTGTACTACCCGCACGTCCTCTACTAGGCCGCGTCCACCGCCCTCGGCGCAGCCTCGCCCCACACGGGCCGGCCGCCCGCCCCACCAGCGCGGGGCGGGCGGCCGGCCCGGCCCCTTTCCCCCCGCTCCCCTCAGGACACGCCGAGGACGGCCCGGGCCAGGCTCAGGAGGCAGTCGCCGAGGTCCGGGCGGGCGCTGTGGGGGCGGTTCCGGACCCCGTCGTTGACCAGGGCGAACAGCGCGTGGACGCGGATCCGGGCCTCCACCGCGTCGTACTGCGGCCGCACCCGGCGCAGCAGGCCGACCCAGGTCCGCAGGAAGTCCCGGCGGAAGTCCACCGCGACGCGGCGGTCGGGCGGGGCCAGCCGTTCCGTCTCGCTGAGCATCGCGCCCAGGTAGTCGCCGTTGCGCCGCGCGAAGCCGACGTACGCCGCCAGGCCGGCCGCGAGCGCATCCTCGGGCCCGGCCGCGGCCGAGATCGCGCCCTCCACCTCGTGCCACAGGCGCTCGCGGCTGCGGACCAGCGAGGCCGCCAGCAGCTGCGCCTTGCTGTCGAAGTGCCGGTAGACGCTGGGGCCCGAGATGCCGACGGCGGCGCCGAGCTGGTCGGTGCTGACGTTGTCGAAGCCGCGCTCGTGGAACAGCCGGACGGCCGCCGCGAGCAGTTCCTCGCGCCGGGGCTGCCGGACGGGGGCGGCGGCAGGCGCGGCGCCGTCGCCGTTCCCGGGACCGGCGGCGACGAAGGTCACCGCGAGGACGGCCGCGACCACCTCGCGCAGCACCGCCTCGGCCCGCCGGGGCTGCGGCGCCGCCGACTGGTAGGAGAGCCCGGCGCAGGCCGAGAGCGCCGACCAGCAGAGCAACTCGACGTCCGGCTCCGGCAGTTCCGGGCGCTCGGCGCGCAGGACGGCGCTCATCGCGGCCACGTCCGCCCGCAGTTCGCGGCGCAGCGCCGCCCGCCGGGCCGGGGGCAGCAACCGGGCGTCGCGCTGCACGAGGGTGCCGAGCGGCCGGTGCCCGACGGCGACGGCGGCCAGTGCGGTGCCCAGATCGGCGGTGGAACCGGCGGCGCGCAGTGCGTCGGCGAGCGCGTCCAGGCCGAGCCGGACGGCGCGGTCGAGGAGTTCGGGCTTGCCGCGGAAGTGCCGGTAGAGGGCGGGCGCGGTGATGCCGACGCCGGCGGCGACCTCGGTCATCGAGACCTGGTGGTAGCCGCTGCGGTGGAAGCGGTCGGCCGCCACCGCGAGGATCTGGGCGCGCCGCCCCGGGGGTCGTCGGACCACCATGCTGCCGCCCCTCCCGCAGTCCCGCCGCGGCACTGCTCCGCCGTCGCGGCGCCCGGCCGGAACGCCGAGGGAAGGCTAGCAAGGATTCACTTGTCATGGCCCTCGCCCGGCGGCCACCGGGTGTCCGGCGCCGCGCCGACCCTGGACAGCCGAAGCTACCGGGGATTAACTTGTGGGGCCATCACCAGGCAACACCTGGCACCTTCAGCTGCACCTTCAGCCGCGACCGGCACCACCGAAGGGAGCGCCCGCGTGCGCCGCACCGTGTTCACCGAGGACCACGAGGCCTTCCGGGAGACCATCCGGGACTTCATCGCCAACGAGGTCGTCCCGGTCTACGAGAGCTGGGAGGCCGCCGGCCACCCCCCGCGCGACTTCTACCGGAAGCTCGGCGCGCTCGGCGTCTACGGCATCGAGGTGCCGGAGGAGTACGGCGGCGCCGGCGAGAGCGGTTTCAAGTACCAGGCGGTGATCGCCGAGGAGACCGCCCGCGCGGGCGTCAGCTTCGGCTCGTCCGGGGTGCACACCGGGCTGGTGCTGCCGTACCTGCTGGAGTACGCCACCGAGGAGCAGAAGCAGCGGTGGCTGCCCGGCTTCGTCTCGGGCGACATCATGACGGCGATCGCGATGACCGAGCCCGGCGCCGGCTCCGACCTCGCGGGCATCACCACCCACGCGCGCCTGTCCGAGGACGGCACCCACTACGTCCTCAACGGCGCCAAGACCTTCATCACCGGCGGCGTGCTGGCCGACCTCGTCCTGGTCGTCTGCCGCACCTCCCCGTACGACCCGGAGAACCGCCGGGCCGGGCTCTCCATCCTCTGCGTGGACACGGACTCCGAGGGCTACACCGTCGGCCGCAAGCTGCAGAAGATCGGCCTGCGCACCTCGGACACCGCCGAGCTGGCGTTCAGCGACGTCAAGGTGCCGGTGGAGAACCTGCTCGGCGAGGAGGGCCGGGCCTTCGCCTACCTGACCCACAACCTCGTGCAGGAGCGGCTCGCGATCGCGGTCGGCGCCTACGCGGCGGCCGCGGCGGCGGTGCGGTTCGCGGTGCAGTACGTCAAGGACCGGAAGGTGTTCGGCAAGGCCGTCGCCGAGTTCCAGAACACCAAGTTCACCCTGGCGGACTGCGAGGCCCAGGTGGTGGCGCAGCAGTCGATGGTGGACCGCGCCCTGGAGCTCTACCAGCAGGGCGAGCTGACCGTCGCCGACGCGGCCGCCGCGAAGCTGTTCTGCACCGAGTCGGCGTCCACCGTCATCGACAGGTGCCTCCAGCTGCACGGTGGTTACGGCTACATCCTGGAGTACCCGATCGCCCGGCTCTACACCGACAACCGGGTCTTCCGGATCTACGGCGGCACGAGCGAGGTCATGCGCAGCATCATCGCCAAGTCGCTCGGCCTGTAGGGCCCCACGACCGCGGCGGGCCGCACCCCCACGGCGGCCCGCCGTGCGCCGTACGCCCCGGTGCGGCGGCCGCGCCGGACGGGTGCACGTCAGTTCGGCGAGCTGTGCTCGGCACGCCAGGCCTGCCAGCCGGCGGAGGAGGCCACCCGGGCCTCGCGCAGTGCCCGTTGGGCCAGGACGGTGGGCGGGATCTCCCGGCTGCGCACCCAGTCGCGGCCGGCGGTGGCCAGCGCCGCGCACACCATCGCCGCCCCGGCCGCGCCGAGCACGGCCCCGACACCGGTGAGCACCGCGCCGCCGGCCAGCATCGAGCGGTTGACCCGGAACCCACTGAGGTAACTCTCGTTGGTCGCCATACCTCCACGATGCGGGCATCGCGCTGGGCTCGCACGCCGAACGGCTCCGGGTGCGCGAGTCCGCCGCGTCCGCCAACCTGGGCTGACAGGCAGGAGGACGCCGCGATGCCCGATCTCGAACAGCTCGCAGTGGAGCACGCCGCGAAGGCCGCCGAGAGCCCGCACGGGCGCAGCGCCCACCTCGTGCTGCACGACGGAGTGCTGCGGCAGACCGTGATCGCCCTGGTCGGCGGCACCGCGCTTGACGAGCACACCCCGCCGGCTGCCGGCAGCGTGCAGGTGCTGCGCGGCCGGGTCGCGCTGACGGTGGCCGGGCAGCACCAGGAGCTGTCGGCGGGCCAGCTGGCGCCCGTTCCGCAGGAGCGGCACGGGCTGCTGGCGCACGTGGACTCGGTGGTGCTGCTGACGGTCGTCACGACCTGACGGCCGCCGCGCGGTCAGTGCGCGGTCAGCGCGTGACGGGCTCCGGCACGCTCGCCGCGACCAGCCGCAGCCCGCGCAGGAAGTCCCGCCCGGACGGGGCGAGTTCGGGTGCGGCCAGCCACTGGGCGACGGACCCGGCCAGGAGGGTCTGGTAGAACGCGCCGCGGGCGAGCTCGTCCTCGGTCTCCGGCACCTCGGGCAGCCCCTGGAACAGCGCGGCCAGGCCGAGCCGGCCCTCCTTCTGCGCCTCCGAGAACGCCCGCGCCAGCTCGGGCGCGTGCGCGGCCTGGGCGAGCGCCTCGAACTGGGCCGCCCAGAGGCCGCGGTGCTCCTCGAAGACGCCCTTGAGGCCCTCCCACACCGCGACGAAGCGCTCCTCGGGGTCGCCCGTGGCCTCGTTCGCGGCGTTGACCACGGCGCCCAGGGCCATGCCCATCTCGCCGATCGCCTCGATCATCGCCGCGTTGAGCAGCGCGTCCTTCGAGCCGAAGTGGTAACCGATGGCGGCCAGGCTCACGCCCGAGGCGGTGGCGACGTCCCGGGCGGTGGTGCGCCCGTAGCCCTTCTCGTACAGGCAGCGCTTGGCGCCGGCCATGAGGTCTTCGCGGTTTCCCATGGCCCCGATCCTACGGAAGGACTGCACAGATGTCTTGCACTGACGTCTGGCACGAAAGTCTCGCACGTTCGATTTACACATACGTACTAGACAGGCGTCTGAAACGCTCGTACGGTACTTCCCATGACCGCAACCACCGGCCGCGCAGGCCGTCGCGAATGGCTCGGCCTGGCCGTCCTCCTGCTGCCGACCCTCGTCCTCGCCATGGACATGGGCGTGCTCTTCTTCGCCGTCCCCTACATCTCCACGACGCTCGCCCCCAGCGGCACCCAGCAGTTGTGGATCATGGACATGTACTCGTTCCTGCTGGCCGGCCTGCTCATCACGATGGGCGCGCTCGGTGACCGGATCGGCCGCCGCCGGCTGCTGGTGATCGGCGCCGCCGGGTTCATCGGCGCCTCGCTGCTGGCCGCCTGGGCCGACAGCGCGTGGCAGCTGATCGCCGCCCGGGCCCTCCTCGGCACGGCCGGGGCCACGGTGATGCCCTCGACGCTCGCGCTGATCCGCACCATGTTCCACGACTCCAAGCAGCGACAGGCCGCGCTCGGTGCGTGGGGCGGCGTCCTCACCGCCGGCGCCACGCTCGGCCCGGTGGCCGGCGGCCTGCTGCTCGACCACTTCTGGTGGGGCTCCGCGTTCCTGCTCGCCGTCCCGGTGATGGCCCTCGTGCTGGTCGCCGCCCCCGTACTGCTCCCCGAGCACCGCGCCACCGCCCGCACCGGCCGCTTCGACCTGCTCGGCGCCGCGCTCTCGATGGCCGCGATCCTGCCGCTCGTCTACGGCGTGAAGACCCTCGCGGTGGACGGCTGGAGCCTGCTGCCCGCGCTCGCCGTCCCGGCCGGACTGCTGCTCGCCGCCGCGTTCGTGTGGCGCCAGCGCACCGCCGCCGAGCCGCTGCTCGACCTCGGCCTGTTCAGGATCCGCACCTTCAGCGGGGCGATCAGCGTCAACACCATCGCGATGTTCGCGATGATGGGCTTCGCCCTCTTCACCTCGCAGTACCTGCAGCTGGTCAAGGGCATGAGCCCGTTCACCGCCTCGCTCTGGTCCCTGGTGCCGAGCGTCGGCGTCGGCGCGGCGGTCGGCCTCGGCGCGGCGCTCGCCGGGAAGGTCCGCCCGGCGGTGCTGATGGGCGGCGGGTTCGTGATCGGCGCGGCGGGCTTCGCGATGATGACGCAGGTCGGCGCGGACTCGCCGCTCGCCCTCGTCCTGACCGCGGCGGGCGTGCTGGCCGCCGGGACCGTCGGCACCATGACGACGACCGCCGAGATGGTCGTCTCCGCGGCCCCCGCCGAGCGGGCCGGCGCCGCCTCGGCCACCTCCGAGACCGCCGTCGAGCTCGGCAGCTCCCTCGGCATCGCGCTGCTCGGCGCGGCGGGCGCCGCGGTCTACCGCCACCAGCTGGACGGCGCCCTCCCGGCGGGCGTGGACGGCGAGGCCGCCCGGGCGGCCCAGGACACCCTCGGCGGCGCCGTCACCGTCGCCGCACACCTCCCGGGTCGGCTGGGCACCGACCTGCTGGACACCGCCCGGGTCGCCTTCACGGACGGACTGCACGTGGCGGCCGTCGTCGGCCTGGTCTTCGCCCTCGGCGCCGCCGTCCTGGCCTACCGCCTGATGCGCCACCTCCCGGCCGCCGCCCCGGCCGCCGCCCCGGAGACCGCCGGGGTCTGCTGAGCCCACCGGCCGGTGCCCACGCGCGTCAGCAGGAGCCCCCGCCCACTCCGGGCGGGGGCTCCTCGCCGTTCCAGGAACCGTTTAGGCTGGCCCCTGCCCTGCGTCGGCCGGCGCCCACACCCCTAAGCGGCGGCCCGTTGTGGAGGGGACCAGCCGTGTTCGAGCCGGGCCGGGGCGGGGGTCACCGGCCGTTCTCCCGGTTGCGGAAAGCGCCCCACGAGCGCCGTCCCGGGTGCCAAGGTGGGCCCATGGTTGCTGATCACACCCGCGTGCGCGGGAGTTACGACACGGTGGCGGAGGAGTACCTCGTTCGGATCGGGGACGAGCTGGAGCACAAGCCGGTCGACCGGGCCCTGCTCTGGGTGGTCGTGGCGGAGGCCGCCGGCGGGGTCGTCGCGGACCTCGGGTGCGGGCCGGGGCACGTGGCGGGGTGGCTCGCCGGGCACGGCGCCGAGGTCGTCGGGATCGACCTCTCCCCCCGCATGGTGGAGCTGGCCCGCCGCGAGCACCCGAAGGCCGCCTTCCGCACCGGTGACCTGCTCGACCTGCCCGCCGAGGACGGCGAGTTCGCGGCGGCGGTGGCGCTCTACTCGGTGATCCACCTCGAACCCGGCGAGCTGGCGCCCGCGTTCGCCGAGATGCGGCGGGTGCTGCGGCCCGGCGGCTTCCTGCTGCTCTCGTTCCACCTGGGCACCGAGGTGCGGCGGCTGGACGAGTGGTGGGGACACCAGGTCGACGTGGACTTCCACTTCCTGCAGACGGACGCCGTCGTCGCGCACCTCACCGCCGCCGGGTTCGCCGTCGAGGCCCGGCTGGAGCGCGAGGGCCTGCCCGAGGAGGCCCCGACCCGGCGCGGCTACCTGCTGGCCCGGAGGACGGACTGAGGCTCCACCCGGGGGTGGAAGCCCGCACGTCCACCCTCGGGTCCGTGCGGGGCCCAGCGGACGGGAGGACCGTGGTGGGTACGCGGCCGCCGTCCGCGGCCCGTGCCCGTGGTCCACGAGCGTCAGGAGCCCCACCATGTCCCTGCCGAGCCTGCTCTCCGTCCTCGGTGTCCTCGCGTGGGCCGGGTACGAGCTGCTGCTGCGCCGGCGCGAGGACTCCGCCGCCGGCAGCTGGCACGCGGACGACCGCGACCGCGGCTCGACCCGGCTGCTGCTCGCCTGCTACGCCGCCTCCGTCCTGGTGATCGCCCTCCTCGACCGTGCGTCGGTCGGCGAACTGCCCGTGTGGGCGCGCTGGTTCGGCGTCGCGCTGATCGCCGCCGGGCTGGCCCTGCGGGCCTGGGGCATGCGCACCCTGGGCCGCTTCTACACCCGCACCCTGCGCACGGTGGACACCCAGGAGGTCGTCCGCACCGGCCCGTACCGGCTGATCCGCCACCCCGGCTACTGCGGCAGCCTGCTGGTGTGGACGGGCTACGCGCTCGGCCTGGGCAGCTGGCCGGCCACCGCGGTCGTGTTCGCGCTGCTGCTGGCCGCCTACGGCTGGCGGATCGCCGCCGAGGAACGCCTGCTGGTGGCCGCCCTCGGCCCCGCGTACGCGCAGTACCGGCGGGAGTCGAAGCGGCTCGTCCCCTTCGTCTACTGAGCCCCGCCCCTGTGAGCTACGACACCCCGGCCGGGGCGCACCGGCCGGGGCCGCGGCACTCGCGGTCCGCTTGAGCGGCACCCGCTTTTCGGCCAGCGTTTCCCGGCCGGTGTATCCGTTCCGCACCGGGGCCAGGCATACTGGCCGGACGGGCACTTTGCCCTCCCGTGACTCTAGACAAGAAGGGACCGGTGGCCAGGGATGCTGCGGAACGGTCTTGAGCCCTGGCACATCTTGGTGGTGCTGGCGGTCGTAGTCCTGCTGTTCGGATCGAAGAAGCTGCCGGAGATGGCACGCGGCCTCGGCAAGTCGATGCGCATCCTGAAGGCGGAGACGAAGGCGATGCGCGAGGACGACACCCCGGCCGAGGCCGCGGGCACCGCGCAGAGCACCGCCCAGCAGCCGGCCGACCGCCCGGCCGTCACCCCGACGAACGTCACCAAGGCGACCGAGACCAAGCGGCCCGAGACGACCGCCTGAGTCCCGTCGGACCTTCCGGAGGCCCCCGGCACCGTCACCGCGACGGCGCCGGGGGCCTCCGTCGTTCCCGGACGCTCCGCGGTGTGATCCCGAGTGGCCGCCCCCGGTGATCCGTTGTCTCCTGGGAGCGACCGCCCGGAGGAACGGAGCCGCCGCATGCCGCCCGACGCACCGTCCGACGAGCCGCGCGACGAGCCGTCCGGCCCGGAGCCCGGCGAACTCGCCGACCTGCGGGCCCGGCTGAGCGCCGTGGAGGCCCACGAGGCGCGGCTCGCCGAGGAGTTGCGGGCCCGCCCGCCGCGCCACCGGGTGCGGTTCTCGTTCGGCGTCCTGCTGGTCCTGCTGGCCTGCCTGCTGGCCTGCCTGCTGACGCCGCTCGGCGCCGTCGCCGTGCGGGCGAAGTCCGAGGTCCCCGACACCGACCGCTACGTGGCCACGACGGCCCCGCTCGCCCGGGACCCCGCGGTCCGGGCCGCCGTCACCGACCGGGTGAAGAGGGCCCTGGTCGACGACGGGCCGTCCCTCGCCCCGAAGGTCCCCGAGATCCGCACCTCGAACGCGCTGGTGCAGTCCGACGCCGTCCCGAAGGTCCGCACCGGCCTGCGGCTGCTCGCCGCGGCCGGCTTCCGGGTGCCGGTCCTGGCCGTGGCCTGCGCGCTCGGCGGGGTCCGGGCCGTCCACCCGGACGCGCTCCCGGCCCACGTGGACCAGGCCGCCGCGCACGCCGTCCACGACGCCCTCGTGCGTTACCCGCGCTCCGCCGTCCGGGTGGTGGTGGCACTCGGGCTGCTGGTCGCGCTGGGCACCTGGATCAGCGGCTCCGGGCGCCGGGCCGGGACGGTGCGCGGGATGTTGCGGGTGGCCGAGCGGGCCGGGCTGCGGCGCGGGCCGGCCGGGCGGCTCGTGCACCGCCGGGAGGCCCGGCCGGGCTGGGCGGCGGTCTCGGGGGCGATACCGGCCTTCGTGCCGCGGGACCGTCCGGTGGAGCCGGCGACGCTCCGCCTGGTGCTCGGGCCGGTGGGGGTGCTCGCCCTGCCGGAGCTGCCGGAGCTGCCGAAGCTGCCGGGCGAGCCCGGACGGAGCACGTCGGCGGGCGTCCGCGGGGCGGCGGGGGGAGGCTGAACGAGATGTCCGAGAACACGCCGCCCCCTGCGGACGTACGGGCCTGGTTCTGGCTGCTGGGAGCGTTCACGCTCCTGATGGTCGGGTACTTCACGCTACCGCTGGAGTGGTTCGGCGACCGTCGGCCGGTAGTGAGCTGGGGTACCTTCGTGATCGCGCTGGCGGGTCTGACCTGGCTGTTGCTGGCCAAGATCGCCGGAGTGATGCGCGGGAACGCGAAGCGCCCGGTGCCGTGGCTGATCTTCCTCATCGTCCTGACGATGACGATCTTCGCCGCCGCCTACTACGTCCTCGGCTCCCACAAGCCGGAGTTCGCGGGCCTGGAGACCCGGCTGGACTCGCTGTACTTCACGATCGTGACGATGGCGACGGTCGGGTACGGCGACATCACGGCGACGGGGCAGGCGGCCCGGCTCGTGGTGATCCTGCAGATCGCGTACAACTTCGTGTTCCTCGCGGCGGCGGCCGGCACGCTGTCGCGGGCGGTCCGGTCGAACGTCGAGAACCGGATCCGACGGAAGGGCTGATCCGACGCGGCGGGCCTGTGCACGCGACCCGCCGTTCGTCCGGTCGTTCCTCAGTCGTCCTCGTGGGGCGGGGTCGCGCGCAGGGCGGTCACGACGCCCAGGACGACGGTGGCGATCGCGAGGGCGAGCAGGACGGCGAAGGCCGCCGCGATCAGGAACCGCACGGCGTGCCCCGCTCCCGGCCGACGTCGAGGAGGAGGGAGAGGAGGTTGAGGAGGGTCGAGGCGGGGGCCGTGTTGAAGCGGACGAGGACGCGGCCGTCGATGGTCCTGTCGGTGCAGGCGGAGGGGAAGATCAGGCCGAACTCCCGTCCGCGCTCCTGAACTTCGGCGAGGAGGGTGCGGATGTGGTCGTCGGTGCAGCCCCGGATCCGGGGGTCGGTCGGCAGCATCGGGTGGCGGCGGGCGGGCATCAGGCGGCGTCCAGCTCGCACTCGAACCACACGGACTTGCCGCGCTGCTGCGGGTCGACACCCCAGCGACGGGAGAGCCCGGCGACGAGCTGGAGGCCCCGGCCGGACTCGGCCAGCTCGGGGAGGGGGCGCTGCTCCGGCAGGGTGGGGCTCTCGTCGGCGACGGAGACCCGGAGGGTGTTGTTGATCGCGATGATCTCGACGACCGGCGCGGGGGTCTCGCCGTGCCGCCAGGCGTTCACGAGCAGCTCGGCGAGGGCGAGTTCGGCGTCGGCGATGGCGGAGGACGGCCAGCCGGCGCGGGTCATCGCGTCGCGGAGGGACTGGCGGCAGATGGCGAGGGAGGGCGTGTTGAGGTGACGCATGGGAGGACTCCCGAGGCGTGGAGGAGAAGGACGGATACGTCACCGTGAGCCAGGTCAGATGGAGGCATGACTGCTCTGCGGTGCGACAGGGGTGCATTACTGACGACCCGTCGGATCGATGTGACATCGACCATAACGCACGAGGACACAAATTTTAGACTCCCGCCGAGAAGTTCCCTCTTCCGTGGCCGCCTGACCCCTGGACCCTGCGGCACACTGATCTCATAACCCGCAGAGAGGACGCCATGGCCCTTCGACCGAACCCGACGCTGCGTCAGCGACGGCTGGGTACCGAGTTGCGGCGGATGCGGGAGCAGGCCGGCCTCGGCGGCAGCCAGCTGGCACGAGAACTCGGCATCCAGCCCGCCCAGATCACGCAGATGGAGAGCGGGAAGAGCGGGATCAGCGTCGAGCGGCTACGGACCATCGCCGCCGTGTGCATGTGCACCAACCAGCCTCTGATCGATGCCTTGGCTGACATGGCCTCGGAGCGCACGAAGGGATGGTGGGAGGAATACCGCAGCACCCTGACCATCGACTTCCTTGAGGTGGCAGAGCTTGAGGGTCACACCAAGCGGATCACCTTCTGCAACACCGTCTACATTCCTGGCCTGCTCCAGACCGGAACCTACGCATCGGCAGTGTTCACTCGACTTGTCCCTCCGCTGCCACCACAGGAAGTCGAGACCCGGACGACCTTCCGCCTCCGGCGCCAGGAACTCGTCAGGTCGGGGACAACTCCTCTCCGCGCCTTCGTCCACGAGGCCGCTCTGCGCATGCAGTTTGGTGGACCCGTAGTGCTCGCGGATCAACTCGCCTCCCTGCTGGATGACTCCGAGCGCCCCGGCATCTCCGTTCGCGTGGTCCCGTTCGCCGTTGACACCTTCCCTGGCGCCGGCGAGAACCTCACCTACATCGAAGGGCCCGTCCCCGAGCTGGACACGGTCGAGATGGATGTCTCGCAGGGCGCTCTGTTCTTCGACTCGCCAGCGAACTTGGCCAAGCACCGAATCATCTTCTCCAGCTTGGATTCCACAGCCCTCACCGATGAACAATCGCGCGACTTCATCCGATCCATCATGAAAGAAGTGAAATCCACTTATGCCTAGCCTGGAGTGGCAGAAGTCCAGCTACAGCGCGTCGAGCAACGAGTGCGTGGAGGTCCGCACGGCC
This sequence comes from Kitasatospora sp. NPDC048722, assembly GCF_040650235.1. NCBI lineage: Bacteria > Bacillati > Actinomycetota > Actinomycetes > Kitasatosporales > Streptomycetaceae > Kitasatospora > Kitasatospora sp. NPDC048722. The sequence goes on along the minus strand of NZ_JBEZGX010000020.1, from coordinate 107,809 downwards.
GCCGGGATGGTCGAACTCCGCGAGTCCGACGACGGCGACACCATCCTCCGCACCACCCCCGCCGCCCTCGCCGCGCTCCTCCGCGCCATCAAGGCCGGCGAACACAACCCCCGCGTCTGACCAATCCAACGGCCCCTCACCGCACGACCCTTGGAGAACAAGATGCACCAACTCACGTGGCAGAAGTCCAGCTACTCCGGCGCAAATGACACCTGCGTCGAGGTCCGTACGACCGATGAGGCGATCGAACTCCGCGAGTCCGACGACGGCGACACCATCCTCCGCACCACCCCCGCCGCCCTCGCCGCGCTCCTCCGCGCCATCAAGGCCGGCGAACACGCCCGGTAGCAGGAAGCCGGCCTCCCCGGCCTCCTGCTCCACCCGTCATCCGTGGCTGGTGTCGATGACGCAGAAGACGTTGCCCTCCGGGTCCGCGAGCACCACGAAGTCCGGGTCCTCCGGGTACAGATCCCAGTCGACGTCCTTCGCCCCGAGAGCCAGCAGCCGCTCGACCTCGGCGGCCTGGTCGGCGGCGTCGCGGGCGTAGAGGTCCAGGTGCACGCGCGGGTGGCGCTGGACGGGCGTCTCGCTGAGCCCGAGGGCGAGTTGGACACCCGGGCCCGCCGCGGGTTCGAGCACCGTCCAGTCGTCCTCGACCAGGCCGCCGCGCGGCACGTAGTCGAGCGCGGCCGTCCAGAACGCGACGGCGCGCGCCATGTCGAAGACGCCGAGGACAAGGGATCCGACGGTCAGCATGCGCCCATTGTGGCGCCGTCGTTCGGGCCCGGTCAGTCGTTCTCCGGTCGCCGCGGCCGCCGACCCGACCACCACGCCCGACCGGCGCGGCTCCTCGCACTCGTGCGAGCAGCCGCGCCTTCGTCACGCCGGCTTCGCCTGGCTGCGGCGCGCGTAGGCCCGGGCCGCGCGCACCCGGTCGCCGCAGCGCACCGAGCACCAGTGCCGGGCGGCGTGGGTTCGCACCAGGAAACGGGTGCACGGGCTCGCTCCGCACGGGGCGAGGCGTTCGGCGTCCGGGCCGGTGAGCAGGTCCGCCGCGTCGGCGGCGATCACGGCCATGGCGTGGTCGGCGATCCGGTCGGCCGGATGGACCTGGGCACGACGGAACCCGCTCGTCCCGTCCCAGTGCAGTAGTGCGGCCGCCGGCGCGGCGGTCAGCGCCGCGTTGACCGCGCCCACGGCCTCGGGCGGCGGTACGGTCCCCCCGCTGCGCGCCGCGAGGAGGGCCCGCAGGTGGGTGCGCAGTTCGCGCAGCCGCCCCGCGCAGGGCTCATGGAGCACCGCGTCGGCGCCGGCCAGACCCCGTTCGACCAGCCACTGAGTGGCCTCGGCCGGCGTGGCCAGCAGGTCGAGACGGCCGGCGGGCAGCACGAGCTCGCTGTTGGCGAAGTCGAGCGCGACGTACCGGTCCGCGCCCGCCGCAGGCGGTGGAGGGGCTGCGGCGGTCTCGCCAGGAGTTTTCATGGCTCTCACAGTTCTCATGGTAAACCTTGCGCTCTTCCGTGATGGCCAGTTAGGTTTCATCACGTCAAACATTCGACTTACCCGTGAGGTGAACCCAGCATGGCGACCATCCGCGTCTTCGGCGGCCCGACCACGCTCATCGAGTTCGGCGGCCTGCGTCTCCTCACCGACCCGACCTTCGACGGGCCCGGCGACTACCCGACCGGCGGGGGCTACGCGCTCACCAAGACCGCGCCCTCCGCCACCACCCCCGCCGACCTCGGCCCGGTCGACGCCGTCCTGCTCTCCCACGACGAGCACCCGGACAACCTGGACGCCTCCGGCCGCGCCCTGCTGCCGACCGTCCCGCTCGTGCTCACCACCACCAGCGGCGCGGAGCGGCTCGGCGGCACCGCGCGCGGCCTCGCCCCGTGGGACTCCGTGGAGTTGACCCGCCCGGACGGCGGCACCGTCACCGTCACCGCCGCGCCCGCCCTGCACGGGCCCGAGGGCTGCGAACCGGTGATCGGCCAGGTGATCGGATTCGTCCTGACCGCGCCCGACCTCCCGACCGTCTACGTCAGCGGCGACAACGCCTCGCTGCCGCTGGTCAAGGAGATCGCCGACCGCTTCGGCCCGGTCGACACGGCGGTCCTGTTCGCCGGCGCCGCCCGCACCCGGCGCTTCGACGGCGCACTGCTCACCCTGGACAGCGCGCAGGCCGCCGAGGCCGCCGTCCTGCTGGGCGCACGGCGCGTCGTGCCGGCGCACTTCGACAGCTGGGGGCACTTCACCGAGGGGCGCGAGGCCCTGGAGGCCGCTTTCGCCGCGGCGGGGCTCCGCGACCGCCTGGAGCTCTCCTGACCGGCAGGACCAACGGGCGGGACCGACAGGCCGAGCGGCACGACCGGCCGCAGGGCCGTCGCCTCAGTCGTTCTGGTTGTCCGCGGCCGTGTGGAGGGCGGTGAAGAGCGCGCCGAGGCGGGTGTTCCAGTCCTTGGTGGTCGGGCCGTCGATGGCGTGGCGCTTGCTCATGTCCCGGATCACCTTCTGGGCGTCCTTCAGGTCCTGGGCGGCGTCGTCGGGGCTGCCCTCGTTGAGGCGCGCCGAGGCGTCGTCGAGGATGCGCAGGAGCTCCACCTGACGGTCGCGCTCCTTGCCGCCGACCTGGGTCTGGGCGACCGCCTGGCGCAGCGCGTTCAACTGCACGGCCGGGGGCTGGTTGCGCGGGACGGTCGGGGTGGGGGTGGGCAGGCCGGGCACCGTCGTGGGCGCGGCGCTCGGGCTCGGGGCGGTCGTGGCCTGCGCGGGCGCCTGGGTGGCGGGCGCGGCGGCGGCCGGCTTCTTGGCGGCCGCGTTGCCCGGCGGCGTGTCGAAGGCGGTGAGGGCGATGGCGGTGACCCCGGCCAGGCCGGCCACGCCGAGGGCGCCCAGGACGAGCGGCTTGCGGCTGCGCGCGGGCTTGGCAGGCGCCGGCGGCTCCACCGGGACCGGCGCCATCAGGGAGGTCGCGGGGGCCTGGGGCGGGAGCACGGTGGTGTGCTGCTGGTTCGACGGGACCGGCGGCAGCATCTGCGTGGGCGCGGCGGTGGCGAGCAGCTCCGCCGTCGGGTCGCCCACGGCCAGCCCGGGGACGGTGGCGAGGAGCTCGGCCCGTGCCGCGGTGGCGTCCGCCGGGCGGTCGGCCGGGTTCTTGGCGAGCAGCCGCAGCACCGCGGCGTCCAGCGCGGGCGGCAGCCCCGGGCGGCGCGCGGAGGGGGGCAACGGCTGCTCGCTGACGTGCTTGAACGCGATCGCCACCGGCGTCTCGGCGGTGAACGGCGTCTCGCCGGTCAGCATCTCGGTCAGCACGCAGCCGACCGCGTAGAGGTCGGTGCGGCCGTCCAGCGCGGAGGCGGTGGCCTGCTCGGGCGACAGGTACGCGGCCGTCCCGAGCACGGTGGCGGTCTGGGTCAGGTTGTTGGAGGAGCCGGCCCGGGCGATGCCGAAGTCGACGACCTTCACCCCGCCGTCGTCGGTGATCATGATGTTGCCCGGCTTGATGTCCCGGTGCACCAGTCCGGCCGCGTGCGCGACCGCGAGCGCCTCGCACACCGCCGCCGCGATGCCCACGGCGCGCTCCACCGGCAACTGCGGCTGCTGCGCCAGCACGGCCGCCAGCGAGCGCCCGTTCACCAGCTCCATGACGATGTAGGGCGAGCCCTGGTCCATGCCCGAGTCGAAGACCATGACGACCTTCGGGTGCACCAGCATCGCGGCGTGCTGCGCCTCCCGGGAGAACCGTTCGGCGAAGCGCGGGTCGTCGGCGAGGCCCCCGTTGAGGACCTTGACGGCCACCTGGCGTCCCAGCACGCGGTCCACCCCGCGCCAGACGGTGGCCATGCCGCCGACGCCGAGTATCTCGACGAGTTCGTAACGCCCGTTGAGCGCCCGTCCGATCACCTGGAACTCCCCTCACGCCGTGCCCGGGTCTCCGGGCCGCATCGCGCACCCGTGCACGATAGCCGCCGGCGTCCTTGACGCCCGGCGCGGCGTCCGGGCCGGTCCGGGCCGAGGCCGCCGGAGGACTTCACGCGCGTCGTGGCGGCGGCGGTTCCGCCCGCCCGCCGCGAAGGCCGCCGGCGGGGGGAGGCGGCCGGGGAACCGGGCAGCGGATCCCCGACCGCCCGTTCGGGGTGTGTGTGGCCCGCCCGGACTGCGGGCGGGCGGGCCACACGTTCCGGGCCGGCCGGGCCGGCGGCGCGTCCGGGGTGAGCGCCTGCCGGTCCGGCCGGGGGCCGGCCGGGTGGACGGTGGGCACGGGGGAGCCGACCGGCCACCCGGGGTCTCGGGTGGTCGCCGCGGCGCCGCGGGTGTCGCGGTGCCGCAGGTCCTGCGTTGGTTACTGCGGTGGTGCTGGTCACTGCGGTGGTGCCGGGTACTGCGGTCCTGCTATCCGGGTGGGCGGCGAGCCCGGGGGGATTCGCCCGCCGCCCACCCGGAGTCCTGTGGGTCACCCCTGGGCTGCCTGCCGGTCCTGCCCGCTGGGGCGGACGTCGGGCAGTGCGGGCGACGCCGGGAGCGTCGGCCCGGTCCGGCCGGGCTTGGTTCCGCCTCCGTTGGTGGTGTTCCCGCCGCCGGAGCCGCCGTTGCCCTTGCCGCCGTCGGTGTTGCCACCCGCGGTTCCGGAACCGCCGACGCCGGAGCCCTGGCGGTCGTCGTGCGTCGGCTGCGGGGTGGCGCTGCGATGGGCGTCGTCGCCCGCCCGGCCGAGCGCCTCCCCGCAGTAGTCCTCCACCTTGTCCGGGCCGCCCGCCGCCTCGACCAGCGAAGCGAACACCGGGTCCAGCACCAGCTGGCGCGAGTGCTCACCCTTGCCCGTCCGGTCGCCGAACACGTGGCAGAGCGCGACCATCGCGGCGGAGGCGGGCTGGGCGGCCCGCCCCGTCGCGGAGGGGGTCCCGGGCGTCGGGGAGGCCGACGGCCCGAGACCCTGGGCACCGCCGCCGGAGCCGCCGGCGGACGGGCCGTTGTACGGCCGGGCGGACTGGCCGCCCGGCGTGGCACTGCCCTGCCCGTGCCCGGACGTGGACACCGCGCCCGTAGCGCCACCGCTCGCGAGGGTGCGCTCGGGCTCGGTGCCTCCGCCGAGGGAGGGCAGGTTCCCGGTGCCGGCGGCGACCGCGACCCCGCACAGCGCCGTGGCGCTCAGCACGGCGGCAACGGCCTTCGTGCTGAAGGCCCTGGCGAGGGCGGCGGTTGCCATCGGTCGTCTCCGGACGGGTGCGGTCGTTGTTACGGGGTCGGGCGCGAAACGGGCCTCCCGGAACGCGGTCAGGGCGGCCTGCTCCCCGGTCAGCTCGGCGGCCGTCGCCGGGGCGGCGGCCGCGGCGAGTACCCGGGCGACCTGCCCGGCGGCGTCGCCGTCCGGTCCGGTGAGCGAGGCGTCCTGCCCGGCCGACGGGCCGCCCACGGCGCCGCCGAGCAACTGCTCGGCGGCGTCACGGTCGATCCGACGGGATCGGTTGGTGCTCATCTCATGTCCTTCAGCGTCGCGGCCCGGCGTTCTGTCACACCCTGCGGAGAAATTTTTTTCGCGGCCTTCCCGGCGGCCCTCCCGGAAGGTGTCCCCGGCTCCTGTCCGGCCGCCCGCGCGGCCGGGATCCCACGGTCGGATCCCGGCCCCGCGCCCGGCCCGAACGACTGCTCCAGCAGCTTGGCGAGCCGCCGCAGCCCCCGGTGGGCGGCCATCCGGACGGTGCCGGCCCGCTTGCCGAGCACCTGCGCGGCGCTCTCGGCGTCCAGCTCCATCACCACGCGCAGCAGCACCGCCTCGGCCTGGTCGCGCGGCAGCCGGGAGATCAGCGCGAGCGCGTCGCCGGTGCCGACCCGGGCGAGCGCGGCGCCCGCGGTGTCGTCCCCGGCCGACAGCTCGGCGAGGTACTCGAACGGCAGGTCGGCCACCGGGCGCCGGCGCCGGGCCCGCAGGTGGTCCATGGCCCGGTTGCGGGCGATGGTCGCGGCCCAGCCGCGGAAGCCGTCGCCGTCGCCGGAGAAGCCCCGCAGGTCGCGGGCGACCTGCAGCCAGGTCTCGGAGGCGATGTCCTCGGCGTCCTGCACGTCCTCGGGCCGGCCCCCGACGAGGACCCGCAGGTAGCGCAGCAGGCCGGGCTGGACGGTCCGGAAGAGGAGCCGGAACGCCTCCTCGTCACCGTCCTGCGCGGCCCGCACCGCCTCGGTCAGGTCCGCGGAAGCGGTGGCCGGGCCCGGTGGCGGGGCGGCGGGTGGTACTGGTCCGGACCGGCCTTCGGGGCTGCCGGTGCCCGCTCCGGGGCGCTCTGCACTCTGCACCCGCCACATCATGCGCCATCCGCGCGGTGCGGGCGGGCCTGACCTTGGACCGGCCCGCCCGGGGCACAAGGTCCCGCGGACGACCGCCCTTCGCCCACGGCCCCGGCGGGGCCGCCAGGCCTACGTTGTCCGTGGGCGAATCGACCGGGCCCGCAGCCCCTCGTGACCGCAGCCCCATCCGGGGCGTGCCGTCCGTCACGCCCGCGCCTCCGTGCGCCCCCACCCCGCCGGACTGCGCCGACCCGGCGCCCGGCCCGCCCGCAGCCGCCCGGAAGGACCTCCATGACCGCCGCCCGCGAGCTCCACGCGGCGGGGCTGCGCGACCACCTCGCTCCCGCCCTGCGCGCCCTGGGCCTCGTCGGGTGGCGCCGCACCTTCAGCCTCCCGGACGAGACCCACTGGCTGCTGCTCGGCCTGGTCGAGCGGGCCGCCGTCGACCGGGTCCGCTTCACCTTCGGCCTCAGCGTCGTCCGGCGCGCCGACTGGGCCGCCGCCGGCCTGCCCGGACACCGGCCCGACCCGCGGACCGTCCACGGCGTCGAGACCTGGCGGGCCGGGATCGGCGAGGTGCTGCCGGTCGGCGACGACGTGTGGTGGGAGGTGCTGCCCGGACCGCGCTGGCGGGTGGCGCTGGACGACGCGGCGGCCGCCGTCCGCCACTACGCCCTGCCCGAGCTGCGCCGCCGGGCCGAGCGGGACCGCACCGGTGCCGGCGGGGCCTACCTCTCCCCCGCCGACCTGGACGACGTCAACGCCGCGCTGCTGACCGCCGCGGTGCCGCGGATCCAGCGCGCCGAGCTCGTCGACGGAGCGCTCGTCCTGACCGGCGCCTGGACGAGGGCCGACGCCACCGCCCGGGCCGTGCTGGAGGGCACCGCGCTCGGCTTCCTCTCGGCCGGGGACGAGCGCTTCCACGGCGTGCGGTGTGCGGACACGCTGGGCCGCGAGCTGTGGACGTTCAGCGCGGCCGAGGCGTGAAAGCGCAGGTCACAGGCCCTTCCCGGCGTCCCGGCGGAGGCGGCGTCATGACGCGCACCATGACGTCTGTCATACGGATCAGGCAACGGACGGCACTGATCTGACGGAGGGTCGCGCCGGAACACTGGAGGCACGACGCGGGCACCGGCCCGCGGCCACCAGCGGGGAGGAACCCACCATGAGCCAGACCCTCAGCGCCGTCGCCACCGAGGCCGCGACCATCCCGGCCCGCGACTCCGCCCCGGCCGGCGCCAGGAAGCAGCCGAACCCGATCGGCTCCGCGTTCCGCCCGCTGCTCCTGGACGTCGCCGCCCCGCTGGCCGGCTACTACCTGCTCCACTCGGTCTTCGGGATGAGCGAGTTCGCCGCCCTCGCCTGGAGCAGCGCGGTCCCGGCCGGCCGGACGGTCTTCGGCCTGCTGCGCGAGCGCACGCTCAACCTCTGGGCCGCGCTGATGCTGGCGGTCAACCTGGCCGGCCTGGCCCTCACCTTCCTCACCGGCGACGCCCGGATGATGCTCGCCAAGGACGGCCTGCTCAGCGGCACCGTCGCGGTGGCCGTCCTGGTCTCCGTCCTGGTCGGCAAGCCGGTGATGACCCCGGTGCTGATGCCCTTCCTGACCAAGGGCAACCACGCCCGCGCCGCCGCCTGGCAGCGCCTGGTCGAGGGCCGGGCAGCCGCCTCGCGCTCCTTCCACCGCCACGCGCGCGTCTTCTCGGGGATCTGGGGCACCGCGCTGCTGGCCGAGTGCACCGCCCGCGTGGTCGGCGCCTTCACCCTCCCCGTCTCGACCATGGCCTGGCTGTCCACCGTCTTCCTGATCGGCGCCATCGTGGCCGGCTCGATGCTCGGCCAGCTCGCCGCCGAGCCGATGGAGAAGCTGCTCACCGCCGAGACCGACGCCCCGACCGCCGCCTGACCGGCACCTCTTCCGAACAGCGGGTTCCCACCGGTCGAACGGCGAGGAACCATCCGGATCTCCCGATAGTCCTTCATAACGAGGGGGTAACGGGCCCCCGGACGACGAAACGGGGAACCCCATGGACCGGACGCACGCGCAGACCGCCACCGAGGACCGCACCCTCGTCTGGGACGGCTGCCTGAACGTCCGCGACCTGGGCGGACTGCCCACCGCCTCCGGCCGCCCGACCGCCCGCGGCGCGATCGTCCGGGCCGACAACCTCGACCGCCTCACCGCCGAGGGCTGGGACGCCCTCCTCGACCACGGCGTCCGCACCGTCGTCGACCTGCGCGACGCCGAGGAGCACAGGCCGCTCCTCCCCCGCCCCGAGGGCGTCGAGCTGGTCCGCGTCCCGCTGGACGAACTCGCCGGCCCCGCCTGGTGGGAGACGTACGGACGGCTGGACGGCACCCCGCTCGCACTCCGCCCCTACCTGGACCACTGTCCGCACGCCGCCGCCGAACTGGTCACCACCGTGGCCGGCGCCCGGCCCGGCGGCGTGGTCGTCCACTGCGGCGCCGGCCGTGACCGCACCGGCCTCGCCGCCCTCCTCCTGCTCGCCCTGGCCGGGGTCCGCCCGGCCGCGATAGCCGAGGACTACCTGCTCAGCGGCCCCAACGTCCGCCCGCTCTACGGGATGCTGGGCCTGCCGGACCAGTACCGCCGGATCGACGCGGTGCTCGCCGAGGCCGGCACCACCGCCGAGGCCGCCCTGGCCGACACGCTGGACGGCTTCGACCCGGCCGGCTACCTGCTCGCCGCCGGGGTCACGCCGGCCGACGTCGCCGCCGTCCGGGCCCGGCTGGTGCCCGCGGCCTGACCGCCGCCCGGTCCCGCGTTCACCAGAGCCGGTCGACCGTCCCGGGGTGGAGGGCGATCCGGCGGTGCGGGAAATCCGCCCGGTGGCGCTCGGCGCGCGCGGTGAAGAAGGCCGCCATCGTCACCTTGTCGAAGCCCTCCCGGTCGCTGGGGAACGGATCCTCCGCCGTCCCCCCGACCAGGACCGCGCCCGGCAGCCACTCCCAGCCCGCGCTCTCGTAGAAGCCCCGCAGCCCGCGGTCGCAGGTGAACAGCCCGAGGTCCGCGCCGCGCTCCCGGGCGGTGGCGCGGGCCGCCGCCACCAGCCGCCGGCCGTGCCCGAGCCCCCGGCGGGCCGGGTCGGTGACCACGGTGGACAGACCGCTCGCCGCGTACGTCCGCCCGGCGTGGACGATCTCCTTGGAGAGCACGTCCAGCGCGGCCACCACGCGGGAGCCGTCCAGCAGCAGCATGGAGAGCGGGCGCAGGGCCGGATCGTGCACCGGCGCCGCGGACGGACCGGGTGGACCCGGCCACGCCAGATCCTGCAACTCGGCCACCCGCAGCTTGAGTTCGGCGGGCACCTCGGCCTCGGGCAGGGCGATGATCCGCAGGTCAGCCGTCATGTCCGACTCCTTCTCCGCACTCCGTCACCCGACCGCCCGAAGCCTACCCGGCAGTATCGTCAACTATCGGTTGACGATGCAGGATCGACAACCTACGGTTGACGCATGGAGAATCCCGTTGTTCCCAGCACGACTCCGCTGCGCCTCGACGACCTGATCACCGCGATCAAGAAGGTCCACAGCGACGCGCTCGACCAGCTGTCCGACGCGGTGATCGCCGCCGACCACCTGGGCGACCTCGCCGATCACCTGATCGGCCACTTCGTGGACCAGGCCCGCCGCTCCGGCGCGTCCTGGACGGACATCGGCCGGAGCATGGGCGTGAGCAAGCAGGCCGCCCAGAAGCGCTTCGTCCCCAAGGACCCCGCCACCCCCAACGACCTCGACCCCAGCCAGGGCTTCGCCCGCTTCACCGACCGCGCCCGGCACGTCGTCGTGGTCTCGCAGGAGGAGGCCAGGAACGCCGGCAACGCCGAGATCACCGCCGAGCACCTGCTGCTCGGCCTGATCGCCGAACCCGAGGGCATCGGCGCCAAGGCGCTCGCCGCCCAGGGCGTCGACGCCGAGGCGGTCCGCGCCGCGGCGGGCGCCGCCCTGCCGGCCCCCGCCGCCGAACTGCCCGCACTGATCCCGTTCGACGCGCAGGCCAAGAAGGTGCTGGAGCTGACCTTCCGCGAGGCGCTCAAGCTGGGCCACAACTACGTCGGCACCGAGCACATCCTGCTCGCCCTGCTGGAGCAGGCGAACGGCACCGGCGTGCTCGCCGACCTGAACGTGGACCGGGCCGAGACCGAGACGTTCATCTCGGAGGCCATCGCCGCCATCATCGCCGAGCGGCAGAAGGACCCGACGCAGCCGTGAAGCACGGACGGGCCCGGGGGCGGTCGACCGCCCCCGGGCCCGCACCACTGTCCGGCGTCCCCTCAGAACCCCGACACGCTCGTGGTGACGATCCGCACCCGCCCGTCGACGGCCGCCTCCAGCGCGGCCCGCAACCGCGCCGAACGGGACGGGCCGAGCAGGACGAGCGCCTCCTCGTCGGGGACCCAGCGGTAGTCGTCGAGCTCACCGGCCGGGACGGTCACGGGGGTGCCGTCCGGGACGGTGCCGAAGTCGAAGAGCAAGTGCTCGGCCGGGTGGTCGAGTTCGTCGGAGGGGTGGGTCCAGGAGATCGCCAGCAGGTCGCCGGCGGCCTTGACGATCCCGGTCTCCTCCTCCAGCTCCCGCGCCGCGCACTCGGCGGGCCCCTCGCCGAGGTCGATCGTGCCGCCCGGGAACTGCCAGTGCTCGCGGTACCCGGCCTTCACGATCAGGATCCGCCCGGACTCGTCCCGCAACAGGCAGCCGGCCGCCGCGTAGATCCGCGGCAGGGAGGCCAGCCACTCCTCACGGGACTTCAAAGGCTCAGCCGACACGGCGGTCCTCCTCGCTCGATGCCAACGGCCCACGGCCGCGGCAACGGTGGTCTCTACGCCCCCACTCTGCCATCGCCGCCGACGGCGCACGGACGGGGCGGACCGGCGAACCCGACCTGCGCGCCTGCGCCGGACCGATGATTCGCGACCGCCGGAGCGGTCCAACCCGCATGGAGACCAAGCGAACCACCACCACCACCGGCCGGACGCTCACCTGCGACCTCCGCGCGCTCACCGCCCCCGACCTGGCGGTCGTCGACGCCCTCGCCCGGCTGCGGCTCGCCGCCGCCCGGTACGGCGTGGGCGTGCTGCTGCTGAACGCGAGCGGCCCGTTGCGGGAACTGCTCGCGTTCAGCGGGCTGACCGACGTCCTGCCCGTGGCGGGCGGGCCTTCGGCAGGCGGGCCGCTACTCGGCGTCCAGCCGGGCCGGGAGACCGAACAGCGGGAAGAGCACGTCGGTGTCGAGGAAGTTGGTGAGCCCGGTGATCCGGCCGTCTGAGACCTCGGGCACGATCAGCGCCCAGGGCTCGTGCCCGCCCGCCGGACTCGGCCGGTACTGCGCGAAGGCCGGACCGCCGTTGGCCGTCACCGGGACCAGGCGCGAGCCGCGGCAGCCGCAGCCGGGGCCGAGCATCCACGCCCGGATCTCGTCCTTGCCGCGCAGCCACATCGCGAACGGCGGCATGTTGAGCGTGACGTCCTCGTGCAGCAGTGCGGCGAGGCCCGCCATGTCGTAGGCCTCGAAGGCGCTGACGTAGCGGTCCAGCAGCGCGCGGTGGTCGTCGTCCAGGGCGGCCACCGGACGGGCGGCCGCGCCCTCGCCGGCGAGCACCGCGCGGGCGCGCTGGAGCGCGCTGTTGACCGAGGCCACCGTGACGCCGAGCAGTTCGGCCACCTCGGCGGCCCGCCAGCCGAGCACCTCACGCAGGATCAGCACCGCGCGCTGGCGCGGCGCGAGGCGCTGGAGCACCGCCACGAAGGCCAGCTTCACCGACTCGCGCTGCGCCGCCACGTCGGCCGGGTCGCCCGTCTCGGGCAGCACCCGGCCGTCCGGCGCGGGGCCGATCCACGTCATCTCGGGCAGCTGCGCGTCGCTCGCGGTGGCGACCGTCACCGGGCCGGCCAGGTCCATCGGGCGGGCCCGGTTGTTGCGGCCGTTCAGCGCGTCCAGGCAGACGTTGGTGGCGATCCGGTACAGCCAGGAGCGCAGGGCGGCCCGGCCCTCGAAGTTCTTGTGGCCGCGCCAGGCGCGGACCATCGTCTCCTGCACCGCGTCCTCGGCCTCGAAGACCGAGCCGAGCATCCGGTAGCAGTAGCCGGTGAGTTCCGTCCGGTAGCGCTCCAGCTGGAGCTCGACCGGCTCCTCCGTGATCACGTCCGCCATCGCGCGCCCCCGTCGCCCCATCGCCCTGGCCGCCCTTCGGCCGACGGATCGACCGTACCGCAGGGGTCCGACACGTCGCCCCGGCGCGATCCGGCGGTCGCCCCGGCCGGACCTGAGCACGCGCCGGAGGCAGGTGTCCCGCAGGGACGCCCACCTCCGGCGGCGGTGGCGCCGCTCAGTGCGCGGAGTGCTTCTCGGCGCCGCGGTGCCGGTGGCCCTTGAGCTCGGCGTGCATCGCCGGAGCGGCGTGCGCCGCCGTCGTCCCGGTGTCGCGCCCGCCGTGCCGGAACGGGTCGCCCGCGGCGTACCCGGCCACCGCGGCGGAGGTGCCGCCCGTGCGGACGCGTGGACCGAGCTGCTTGGGGCTGCTGGCCATGCCGCGGCGCTCCAGCAGTTCCTGGGTGCCCTGGCGGAGCTTGGCGGTGCTGGCGGGTGTTCGCTTGGTCATCGTCGGCCTCCCTTCGGCGGTCACCGACGGCGACGGACGTCGGCCGGTGGCCGCTCGGGCGCTGCGCTTCGACTGTCGGGCGAGCGCTATGTCCGGATTTTATCCGGATTGGGGCCCGGTGCCACCGGGAATCCGCCCCCGGTAGCAGCGCTGCTCAGCCCATGGCCTCGTGGACGAAGCACCAGCGCCAGTCCTCCCCCGGCTCGTACGAGCGGATCACCGGGTGCGAGGAGGCGTGGAAGTGCGCGGTGGCGTGCCGCCCCGGCGAGAAGTCGCAGCAGCCGACGTGGCCGCAGTCCAGGCAGATCCGCAGGTGCACCCAGTCCCGCCGGCCCTCGGCCAGGCAGTCCGCGCACCCGTCCGCGGGCGGGGCGGGCCGGATGGTCGCGGGGGCCATGGCGAGGTCTTCGCAGGCGGCGGTCATGCCCGCAGGGTAGTGACGCCCGCCCGGGGCGGGGCGCGAAGACACGCCCGGAGCGGGCCGCGGAGCAGCGGTTCACTCCACCCTGGCCGGGCTCCCGTCCGCCGTCCAGCTCGCCAGCAGCGCGAGCTTCTGCGCGGTCGGCGAGCCGGCCGGTGCCGTGAACGCGACCAGCAGCTGCTCGGGCGATCCGTGCACGCCCAGGGTCTCGTAGCCGAAGTCGAGTTCGCCGACCAGCGGGTGCCGGATCAGCTTCACCCCGTGGGTCTTCTCGCGGACCTGGTGATCGGCCCACAGGCGGCGGAACTCCTCGCTGCGCACGGACAGTTCGCCCACCAGCGCGCTCAGCTTGGCGTCCTCCGGGTGCAGCCCGGCGTCCCGCCGCAGGTACGCGACGGTCTCCGCGGCCACCGCCTCCCACTGCACGTAGAACCCGCGGGCCGCCGGGTCGAGGAACACCTGCCGGGCGGCGTTGGTGTCACTCCCCGGACGGGACGAGTAGCCGTGCACCGCGTCCGCCAGGGCGTTCCACGCGAGGACGTCCATCCGGCGCCCCAGCACGAACGCCGGCACCCCCGCCATCATGTCCAGCAGCAGCCGGGTGCCCTCGCGCACCTGCTGCCGCCCGCGCGCGGCGCCGGCGCCGGACGGCTTCGGCGGACGGGCCAGCGACCGCAGGTGCTCCGCCTCCACGTCGTCCAGGCGCAGCACCCGCGCCACCGCGTCCAGGACCGCGTCCGAGGCGCTGCCGCCCCGGCCCTGCTCCAGCCGGACGTAGTAGTCCACGCTCACGCCCGCGAGCTGCGCCACCTCCTCCCGGCGCAGCCCCGGCACCCGGCGGCGGCCGTGCGAGGGCAGGCCCACCTCCTCGGGCTGGATCCGGGACCGGCGCGAACGGAGGAAGTCCCCCAGGCTGTTCTCCATGCCCGGCAGCGTAGTCCCGGGACGGCGCTGGAAGGTGGTACTGCCGTTCCCAGGAAGGGAGTTCCCGGGTCCGTCCTTCCCAGGAAGAGCTCGGCCCTGGGTGGCCGTCCGCCGCCGCAGCAGAGTGGTCGTCGTCAGCCCGACCGCCCCACCCCCGGAGCCTCCCGATGAGCTACCCCGCCCTCGCCACCCGCACCGCCGTCGTCACCGGAGCCGCCAGCGGCATGGGCGCCGCCACCGCCCGGCTGCTCGCCGCCGGCGGCGCCCGCGTCGCCCTGCTCGCCCGCCGCGCCGACCGGCTGGCGGACCTGGCCGCCGGGATCGCCGGAGCCGGCGGCCAGGCCGTCGCCGTCACGGCCGACATCACCGACCAGGCCTCCGTCGACGCCGCCGCCGAGGCCGTCCACGCCGCCTTCGGACCGGTCGACCTGGTGGTCAACAACGCCGGCGTGATGCTGCCCAACCCGCTCGACGACGGCCGCATCGACGAGTGGGCCCGCATGATCGACACCAACCTGACCGGCGCCCTGCGGGTCGTCCGCGCCTTCACCCCCGACCTCGTCGAGGCCGCCGCCGAGGGCCGCGCCGCCGACCTCGTCAACGTCTCGTCCATCGCCTCACACGTCGTCTTCCCCAACTACGCGGTCTACGGCGCCACCAAGGCCGGCCTCACCCAGCTGTCCGCGGCGCTGCGCACCGAGCTCGGCCCCCGCGACGTCCGGGTCAGCGCCGTCGAGCCCGGCCTCACCGACACCGAACTCGGCGGGCACATCGACAACCCCGCCCTGCGCGAGCAGCTCGGCGGCATGTTCGAGGCGATCCCGGCCCTGAGCGCGGACGACATCGCCGACCTCATCGCCTACACCGTCAGCCGCCCCCGGCACGTCAACCTGCGCCACGTCGTCGCGCTGCCCACCCGGCAGGCGTGAGGGGCCACGACGGCTCCGGCGGGCCCGGCGGCTCACGGCGCGCCCTCAGGGGGGCATGGGAGCATGCCCCCCGTGGCAATCGTGACGGGGAGAACGGACGGCGGCACCGGCGGCGCGGGGGCCGACGGTGCCGGGACGGGCGCTGCGCCCGGGCACCTGCCGGGGCAACGGCCCCGGGAGGCGGAGCGCGCTCCCGCGTCCGGGGGGCACGGGAGCGTCCCGGCCCGGGTGCTCGACACCGGCCGAATACGGCAGCCGGTCGCCCTCGTCCGGCTGCTCACCGGCCTCCTCGGAACCGCCCTCACGCTCCTGCTCGCCGACTACGCCCGCGCCACCACCAGCGGCCTGGCCGCCGACATCTCCGGGGCCACCGAACTGGTGCCCCGGCCCCTGGCGGGCCTGGCCGGCGGCCTCACCACCGCCGCCGTCCTGCTCCTGCCCGTCGGCCTCGCCGCCCGCCGCCTCCTCGGCCCCGACCGGCGGCGCGCCCTCCAGCAGGTCTCCGACGGCCTGCTCGCCGCCGTCCTCGCGTACGGCGTCACCCTCGCCGTGGGCATGTGGGCCGACGGGCTCGCCCCGGCCTCCCTGCTCGCCTCCCTCACCCAGGCCCTGCCCGGCGGGCCCACCGGGCACACCGAGCCCGTGTACGGGTACCTCGCGCCCGCCCTCGCCTTCCTGACCGCCTCCGGCAGCCGCGAACGGCGCGTGCCCTGGACCGTCCTCGCGCTCTCCGGCCTCGCCGGGCTCGCCGCCGGCTACGCCACGCCCACCGCGCTCCTCCTCGGCCTGCTCATCGGCTGGACCACCGCCCACGGCGTCCTCTACGCCGTGGGCACCCCGGACCCGCGGCCCCGGCCCGCCGAGATCCTCCGCGGCCTGCGGGAGAGCGGCCTGCGGCCCACCGCCGTCCACCCCGCCGGGCCCTACCGCCACCTCGTCCGGCAGGCCGACGGCCGACCCGACCTCGACGTCCAGGTCCTCGACCGCCAGGCCGTCACCGCCGCCGCCCTGCACCGCGCCTGGCGGCGCCTGCGGCTGCGCACCGCGCCCCACCCGCGCGCCCTGCGCTCCCCCCGCACCGGCCTGGAGCACGAGGCCCTGGTCTCGTACGCGGCCGTCGCGGCCGGCGTCCGCACCCGCCGCATCGCCGCCACCGCCGGACTCGGCCAGGACACCGCCCTCATCGCGTACGAGCACCTCGCCGGCCGCACCCTCGACGAACTCGCCGACGACGAGATCACCGACGACCTCCTCACCGACGCCTGGCACCAGCTCGCCCTCCTCCAGCGCCGCGAGATCGCCCACCGGGCCCTCGCCCCGTCCGCCCTCCTGGTCGACCCGGCGGGCGCGGTCCACCTGGTCGACTTCGCGGACGGCGACATCGCCGCCAGCGAACTCGTCCTGCGCAGCGACATCGCCCAGCTCCTCACCACCCTCGCCCTGCGCGCGGGCCCGGCCCGCTCCGTCCGCACCGCCATCGCCGCCCTGGGCCCCGACCCCGTCGCCGCCTCGCTCCCCCTGCTCCAGCCGGTGGCCCTGGCCCCCACGACCCGACACTCCCTGAAGCGCAGGCCCGCGGCCACGGGGACGGACGGGGAGGCGGCCGGTTCGACCCCCGGCAACGGCGGTGAGGCCGTGGTCGGAGGCACCACCGGGACCGACACCCACCCCGACGCCGACGGGCCGGCCACCCCGCGGGCGGCCGCGCCCCCCGCCGGGGCCAGGGCGGCGGACCTGCTGGACGGGATCCGGGCCGAGGTGCTGCGGTTGCGGCCGCAGGCTGCGGTGCGGCCGGTGAAGCTGGAGCGGCTGCGGCCGCGGACGCTGCTCGCGGTGGCGGGCGGGGTGGTGGCCGGGTGGCTGCTGATCCCGCAGCTGTTCGCGGCGGAGCAGAACCCGATCGCCGCCGTGGCCGACGCCGATCCGCTCTGGCTGCTGCTGGCCGTCCTCGCCGCCGCGACGAGCCACGTCACCGCGGCGATGGGGTTCGTCGGCTTCGTGCCGGAGCGGCTGGACTTCCGCAACGCCGTGTTCGCGCAGGTCGCCGGGTCCTTCGCGAAGCTGGTGTCGCCGGGCGGCGTCGGCGGCGTCGCGCTGAACACCCGGTTGCTGCAGCAGGCCGGCATCCCGACCGCGCAGGCGCTGTCCAGCGTCGGCGTCGGCCAGTTGATCGGCCTGGTGCTGCACCTGCTCCAGTTGGGAGCGTTCGTCTACCTGCTCGGCCAGGAACCGGGCGGCTCGGAACTGGACGCGCTGCCCGCCGTCGCCGGCGGCCTCGCGGGGGCGGCGGTGCTGCTGGCCGCGGTGTCGGCGGTGCCGCCGGCCCGGCGGTGGCTGGCTGCGCGGCTGCGGCCGCTGACGGCGGAGGTGCTGCCGCGGCTGCTGGAGCTGCTGCGCGACCCGGGACGGCTGGCGGTCGGGGTGACCGGGCAGCTGATGGTCTCGATGTGCCTGACGGCCTGCCTGTACTGCTGCGCGCGGGCGGTCGGCCGGGAGCCGTCGTTCGCGGCGGTCGCGGTGGTGTTCCTGACCGGCAGCCCGGTCGGCAACGCGGCGCCGACCCCGGGCGGGGCGGGCGTGATGGACGGGGTGCTGGTCGGGCTGCTGCAGTCGGCGGCGTCGATGGAGCAGGGCGGCGCGGTGGCGGCCGTCGTGCTCTACCGGTGCCTGACGCTGATCCTGCCCGTCCTGCCGGGTTGGGCGGCGTTCGCCTGGCTGCAGCGGCGCCGCGCCCTGTGAGCCCACGGCGGCCGGAGCGCCACGGCCGCTACTCCCGGTACTCGTCCTCGTCGAGCTGGACCACGCGGCTCTGCTCGGCGGCGTCCGCGAGGTCGGTGGCGGGGTCGGCGCCGAGGGCCCGGCGTTCGGCGACCTCGTCGTACTCGTCGTACTCGTCGCCCTCGGGCGCCTCGTCGTCGGGTTCGACGGTCTCGACGGCCTCGTCGATGAGGTAGTCCTCGTGGTTCTGCGGCATGGCGTCCGTCCTCGCTGTTCGGAGGCTCCCACGAGCGCCGGGTGGCGGTGCGCGGGCGGTGCTGGGCAGTACTGGCAGTATCCGCCGCCGGGCGCCCGGACGCGAAGTGCCGGCCCGGTTCCGGCGTGTTGCCCGAACCGGCTCGCCGTGCGGAATTGACCCATGGATCAAGAGATCGAATGACCCGTGTCCATGGTGCATTCCGTTCCTAGAGTCGTAGTCATGACGACGAACGAGATCACCGCAGCCCCGGCCCGCCTCGACTACGCCCGCACCGTCCCCAAGGTGTTCCGCGCGATGATCGCCCTGGACGCCGCCGCCCGCGAGGGCCTGGACCCGGCCCTGGTCGAGCTGGTGCAGCTGCGCACCTCACAGCTGAACGGCTGCGCCTACTGCCTCGACATGCACGTCAAGGACGCCCGCAAGGCCGGCGAGACGGACGAGCGGATCTACCTCCTCCCGGTGTGGCACGAGGCCCCGGCGGGCGTCTACACCGAGCGCGAGCGCGCCGCCCTCGCACTGGCCGAGGAGATCACCGCGATCGGCGGCGGCGTCTCGGACGCCGCGTACGCGCGGGCCGCCGCGCTCTTCGAGGAGGAGGAGCTGGCCCGCCTGATGTCGGTCTGCTTCACGATCAACACCTGGAACCGGATCAACGTGACCACCCGCAAGACCCCCGGCACCGTCTAGGGTCACGGCACCGGCCGCGGGCGGCCGGACAGAACGCGGCCGGGGCCGCCGGGGGTACGATCGGTGCCGTACCAGGGCTTACCCGCACCCACCCGGTGGCCCCGAAGCCCACACGAACGACGGGGAAAGCACATGTCCGGCTCGCACTACTTCACGGGTGCGCCCGAGGTCGCCAGCGAGCGCCGGCCGATCACGGTCTCCCTGCCGGACCTCACCCTCGAACTGACCACCGACGCCGGGGTGTTCTCGCGCGGCCGGCTCGACCCCGGCACCCGGATCCTGCTGGAGCACGCGCCGCACCCGCGCGTGCGCGGCCCGATCCTGGACGTCGGCTGCGGCTACGGCCCGATCGCGCTCACCTGGGCGACCCGGCGCAAGCGCCTCCCGGTCTGGGCGGTGGACGTCAACGAGCGCGCGCTGGAGCTGGTCCGGCTGAACGCCGGGGCGCTGGGGCTGGGCAACGTCCAGGCCGCGCTGCCGGACGACGTCCCCGAGGACCTCCGGTTCGCCACGATCTACTCGAACCCGCCGATCCGGATCGGCAAGGCCGCGCTGCGCCGGCTGCTGACGCACTGGCTCGGCCGGCTGACCCCCGACGGTTCGGCGTTCCTGGTCGTGCAGAAGCACCTGGGCTCGGACTCGCTGCAGAAGTGGCTGAACGAGCAGGGCTACCCGACCTCCCGGATCGCGTCGGTCAACGGGTTCCGGATTCTGGAAGCGCGGCCCCGCCCGGAGACGGGCGAGGGCTCCGAGAGTGGACGAGGTACGACGTCGTGAAGCAGCTCCGCGGGACCGAACTGAAGCGCCTGCACCGCTCGTGGCGGCGCAGCAACGAGTTCCGGCTCGCGCTGATCCTGGAGAACCTGCAGTCCCCCTTCAACGTCGGCTCCGTCGTGCGGACCGGCGCGGCCATGGGCGCCGAGAAGCTCTACCTGACCGGGGACACCCCGTCGGTGCGGTCGTCCGGCGCCCAGAAGGCCGCGATGGGGACCGACAAGTACCTGAAGGTCGAGCACTTCCCGACCGTCGCCGAGGCGGTGGCGGCGGCGAAGGCGGACGGCTTCAAGGTGGTCGGCCTGGAACTGGCGGACGACGCGGTGCCGATGTTCGCGGCCGAGCTGACGCCGGCGGTGGCCTTCGTCCTCGGCCACGAGGACCGCGGGATCACGCCGGAGGCGCTGGCGATCTGCGACCAGGTCGTGTTCGTGCCGCAGCTGGGCCGGGTCGGCTCGCTGAACGTCTCGGCCGCCGCGACGGTGGCCTGCTACGAGGCACGCCGGCAGGGGTACGCGATCACCGGGACCCCGGACGGCAGCGAGGACGTCGGCGGGCTCGACGACGAGTGACTCCGCGGACCGGCCGGTCCGCTCGAACGCGTGATGGGTGTGCCGATCGGCACACCCATCAGGCGTTTTCGGGGTGGTGCGGCGCGCGAAAGCCCGCCGATATCTCCCGAACGGCAGATGTGCGGGTGCGCCGCGCGGCGCAAGCATGGCGGTCAGGAAGACGCCGACTGCCGGGCCGGCGTGCAACGACCAAGCGTGCGACGCCCGGCCGCACGCACCGGGGGGGGCCGAGCGTTGGAGCTCAGGATCCACGACCTGACCAAGGAGTACGGCGGCGGCAGGCGCGCCGTCGACTCCTTCTCGCTGACCTTGCGGCCCGGCGTCCTCGGCCTGCTGGGCGCCAACGGCGCCGGGAAGTCCAGCCTGATGCGGATCCTCGCCACCGTCACCCGGCCCACCTCCGGGCGGGTGCTCTGGGAGGGCGCCGACATCGCCCGGCGGCCCGGCCCGCTGCGCCGCACGGTCGGGTACCTGCCGCAGGACTTCGGCGTCTACCCGCAGCTGACGGCCCGGGAGTTCCTCGGCTACCTGGCCGCCGCCAAGGGCCTGCGCCGGCGCTCGGCCCGGGCCAGGATCGACGAACTGCTCGCCCTGGTCAACCTGTCCGGCGCCGCCGGGCAGCGGCTCGGCGCGATGTCCGGCGGCATGCGCCAGCGGGTCGGCATCGCCCAGGCGCTGCTCAACGACCCGAAGCTGCTGATCGTCGACGAGCCCACCGTCGGCCTCGACCCGGAGGAGCGGCTGCGCTTCGGCGGCCTGCTCGCCGGGCTCGGCGCCGAGCGGATCGTCGTCCTGTCCACCCACATCGTCTCCGACGTGGCCGCCACCGCCGACCGGATCGCCGTCATGGGCGGCGGCCGGCTGCTGCACCACGACACCCCGGAGGGGCTGCTCCGGACGGCCGCGGGCCGGGTCTGGGAGCTGACCGTCGATCCGTCCCAACTCCCGGTGCTGCGCTCTCGGTTCCTCCTCGGCGGCAGCACGCGCACCCCGCAGGGTGTCCGGGTCAGGGTCCTCGCCCACGAGCGGCCGGCCCCGCAGGCCGAGCCGACCGCGCCCCGGCTCGACGACGCGTACCTGCTGCTCGCCGCCGGCCCCGCCACGCCGGTGGCCGAGGGGGTGGCGGCATGGTGACCACCGGCGCCGTCCGCGCCCTCGCGCTCGCCGACTTCCGCGAGCGGCGGCGCCGGCCGGGCTACCTGGCCGTCCTGCTCGGGACGCTCGCCCTCGGGCTGCTCGCCGCGCCGGTCGGCGACTCCCGCTGGCAGGTCTTCCAGGTCAGCGACCACCTCGGCCGCTACACCAGCGGCTACGTCGGCACCGTGACGGCGCTCGGCGGGGCCGTCTGGCTCTCGCTGGCCGGCTTCGGCATCACCCGCGGCACGGTCGCGCGGGACGAGCGCACCGGCGTCGGCCAGGTCCTCGCCGCCACCCCGCTCAGCCGACTCGCCTACCTGGCGGGCAAGTTCCTCAGCAACCTGCTGGTCCTCGGCTCGATGCTGCTCGCCCTCGCCGGGACGGCGCTCGCCGTGCAGCTGCTCAAGGGCGACTCCGACGACGTGGACGTCGTGCGGCTGCTGCTGCCGTACGTGCTCATCACCCTGCCGCTGCTGGCGGCGGTCGCCGGGTGCGCGGTGCTCTTCGACACCGTGCCGGGGCTGCGCGACGGCCCCGGCATGCTCCTCTGGTCCGTGGTCTGGCTGACCGGCGTCCTCGGCGCGCAGGCGAGCCGCGGGTACGACCTGCTGGGCATGCGCCTGATCACGGCCTCGATCCGCAAAGTCATCGCGGCGAGCGGCTACCCCGCGGACACGGTCGAGTTCGGGGTCGGGCTCACGGCGGACAACCGGGTGCGCGGCAGCTTCGACTGGCCCGGCCTCGGTCCGGAGGAGACGGGCGGGCTGCTCGGCCACGCCGGGCTGACGGCGGCCGTCGCGGTGGCGCTCGCGCTGGCCGGGGCGGCGTGGTTCCACCGCTTCGACCGGGCCGCGCCGCCCGTCCGGCGGCCCACCCGGCGGCCCGTTCGGCAGGCCGCCTCTTCGGGCTCCCCCGGCTCGCCCGCGTCCGGACCGGCCGCGTTCGCCCTCGACCCGGCCCGGATCACCCCGGCGGAAACGGCGCCCTCCCGGGCCGGCGGCACCCTGCTCGCCGCCACGGCCGGCGAGCTGCGCGTGCTCGTCCAGGGCCGGCGCCTGTGGTGGGCCGGCACGCTCGGCCTGGCCCTGCTCGCGGCCGTCACCCGGCCCGACGTCCCGACCCACGCGGTGCTGCCGTTCGCGATGCTCTGGCCGGTGCTGCTCTGGTCCCGGATGGGCCACCGGGCGGACGGCGGCAGCGTCGGCGAACTGCTCACCGCCTGCCCCGCCCCCGCCCGGCGGCTGCTGGCCGGCCTGCTCGCCGGGGTCGTCCTGGCGCTCGCCGTCGCCGCCGCCCCGATCGCCCGGCTGCTCGCCGCCGGGCAGCTCCGGGCCGTCGCGGCCGCGCTCGCCGGGGTGCTGCTGGTGCCCGCCCTGGCGCTGCTCTGCGGCACCGTCACCCGCGGCCCGCGGCTGTTCCAGTCGCTCTACCCGATGCTCTGGTACGGCATGGTCAACCACCTCGCCGGGCTCGACTTCCTCGGCGTCGACCCGGCTCGCGGCCCCGGCCCGGCCGCCGTCGCCGCCACCGCGGCCGCCCTCGCCCTGGGCGCGCTCGCCCTGGAG
Organism: Kitasatospora sp. NPDC048722; assembly: GCF_040650235.1. Classification (NCBI taxonomy): domain Bacteria; kingdom Bacillati; phylum Actinomycetota; class Actinomycetes; order Kitasatosporales; family Streptomycetaceae; genus Kitasatospora; species Kitasatospora sp. NPDC048722. Next base: position 84,921 of record NZ_JBEZGX010000020.1, on the reverse strand, counting down.
GCGATACGGGAGTCCACCCGGTGAGCGGGCGGTTCCCCCGCTCGGGGGAGGCGGCCCGTCCTCGGGGTGGAGGCCCAAGTCCATTCCTTCCAGGGATCTTTGATGTGCCGAGGGGAACGATTCCCGCTCCCCCGCACCGATCCGGAGGAACGACCATGCGCAAGCTCATCGCCGGTCTCGCGCTCACCACCGCCGCGGCCGCCGTTGCCGCGGTGACCACCGCCCCGGCCCAGGCCGCCGAGGCCGCCCACCCGCGCCACCAGCACCTGCACGCCTGGACGCTCCTCAACTACCACGGTCCGGGGCCCCTCCCGAACGAACGGCTCACCGCAGAGGTCGACGCCCGCACCACCACCGGCCACGACGCGCGCGGCCACGCCACCGTCCTGCACGTCTTCCCCGACAAGTCGGCCGTGCGGGCCGAGATCGCCGTCGACTGCCTCGTCACCGGGGCCGACGGCGCCGTCACCGTGACCGGCCCGGTCGAGTCGCTCCACTTCACCGTCCCCGCAGGCCAGGAGGAGCCGAAGCCCGCCCCGAGCACCTGGCACCCCGAGACCGGTCTCACCTTCTACCCCGCCGACGCGAGCGGGGCGCAGCGGGTCGGCTGGGCGGGCGCCGACGCACTCGACTACAGCGCCCCGGCCCGGGGCGCCAAGTGCCGGGCCACCGCGCCCGACTCGTGGGTGATCCGGGGCGGCTACACCCTCCGCGGCTGAGCGGGGGTGCAGCTGGCTGCACCCCGACCGGACAGCTGCACGCAATGGCCACCGGTCCGCGAGCCGGAATCGTCGTCTCCGAGAGGTACGGGCCATTCGGAGGCCCGTACGGCACACAGGACGACGATCACCTCGGGGGCGTACGGCATGCGGACGGAGACGGCAGTGAAAGCGGCCGAGGTGGCGTGGAAGGCGGAGGCGGGCGTGTTCCTCGCCGTCGCGTTCCTCGCGGCGGGGGCCCTCGGTGCGGCCCAACCCGCCACCGGCATACCGGCCGTGGTCATCCAGCTCACACAGTTCGGCCCCGCGCTCGGAGTGGCGGCGGTGGCCCTGCTGTGGCCATCCCGGATCCGGCACCGGCTCTCCGGTGCCCTGCCCGCCCGCCGGGCCGTCGACCCGGCGGGGTCGACGGCCCGGCGCCACGCCCGCGGCGCCGGGCTACTGCTCAGCGCCGTACCGGTCATCGCGCTCGGCGCCGGCACGTACGCGTGGGTGGAGGGCGGCCTCCGGGTCACCGACCCGGGCACGCTGGGCAGCCCGTTCGCGCTCGTCGTGGCGGCGCAGCTGGTCGGCGCGTGCGGGGAGGAGATCGGGTGGCGCTGCCTGCTCCAGCCGCTCCTGCGGACGAGGTTCGGCCCGTTCACGTCCTCGGTCGCGGTCGGGCTGCTCTGGGGCGCGTGGCACGTGCAGGTCTTCGGCCAGGGCCCGGCCTACGCGGCCGGGTTCCTGCTGGCCACCGTGGCGATGTCGGTCGTCCTCGGGCTCGGCCTGGAGCGCGCCGGAGCCAACCGCCTCCTGCTCGCGGGCGGCTTCCACGCCCTGGTCAACCTGGGCATGCTGCTGTTCATGGACGACGGCTCCGGCAGCGCTCCGGCCGCCGACGCCGACCTGTCCATGGTGCTGTTCGGCCTGGCCGCCCTGGTCACGGCCGTCCCGTGGGTCGTCCGGGAACTGACGGCCGATATCCTGCCGACCGCGGACGGGGCCCGCTGACATGCGCGCCGGCATCGGCGCCGACCGGCGATTCGGAGGAGAGCACGTGGTGACGGCTCGGGGGGCGGTGCGCCCGCTCGTCGACCGCGCGGCCGCCCTCGGCCGCTGCCAACTGCTCTCGCTGAACGGCCTCCTCGTCTCCGCGACCGGCTCGCTCGTCGTGGGCGCGCTCCTGCTCCTCCCCGTCGGGGCGGGCCTTCCGCTGCTGCCGCGCGCCGCGGCGGCCCTGCGCACACTCTCCGACCGGTACCGGTCCTGGACCACCCGGTGGAGCGGCACCCCCGTCAGCCCGCCCGAACCGCTCGGCGGCCACGGCCACGGCACCGGCCGCCGAACCGGGGCGGCCCGTGTCCTCGGCGACGACGGCTTCTGGCACGACCTCCGGTGGGCCTGGCTGGAGCCGCTGGTCGGCGGGCTGCTCGTGGCCGTCCCGCTCGCGCTCGTCGACTTCGGGCTGTTCGGTGTGCTCGTCCAGCCGTTCGTCTGGCGCCGCCTCGGCCCCGACAACTGGTACGCCTTCGTCCCCGTCGAGTCCACCGCCACGATGCTGGCCGCCGCGGTCCTCGGCCTCGGGTCGATCGCGGCCGGACTCCTCCTCGCCCCCGCCGCCCTCGACCTCCACGCCACCTGGAGCCGGCGCATGCTCTCCGCACCGCGCACCGCCGAACTCGTCCGTCGCATCGCGCACCTCACCGACACCCGGGCCGACGCCCTCGACACCCAGGCCGCCGAACTCCAGCGCATCGAAAGGGACCTGCACGACGGCGCCCAGGCCCGGCTGGTCGCCCTCGGCCTCACCCTCGACCGGGCCACCCGGCTCCTCGACACCGACCCGCGGGCCGGGCGCGAGCTCCTCCTCGACGTCAGGGCCGCCTCCGCCCGCGCCCTGCAGGACCTCCGCGACCTCGTCCACGGCATCCACCCGCCGATCCTCACCGACCGCGGCCTCGGCGACGCCGTCCGCTCGCTCGCCCTCGACAGCCACCTCGACGTCCACGTCGAGAACGGCCTGCCCGGGCGCCTCCCGACCCCCGTCGAGTCCGCCGCCTACTTCGCCGTCGCCGAACTGCTCGCCAACGCCGGCAAACACGCGGACGCCCACGAGGTCCGCATCCGCCTCGTCCACACCGACGGCGCCCTGCGCGTCACCGTCACCGACGACGGCCACGGCGGCGCCGACCCCGCCCGCGGCGGCGGCCTGCACGGCATCCGGCGCAGGATCGGCAGCTTCGACGGAACCCTCGCCCTGCAGAGCCCGCCCGGCGGGCCGACCACCGCCACCCTGGAGATACCGTGCGCGTCGTCATCGCCGAAGACCTCTTCCTCCTCCGGGACGGCCTGATCCGGACCCTCCAGGACCACGGCTTCGAGGTCGTCGCCGCCGTCGACAACAGCCCCGAACTCCTGCGCGCCCTCCGCGAACACGAACCCGACGTCGCGGTCGTCGACATCCGCCTGCCCCCGACGTTCACCGACGAGGGCCTCAAGGCCACCCTAGAAGCCCGCCGCGCCCGCCCCGGCCTGCCGGTGCTGATCCTGTCCCAGTACGTCGACCAGCTCTACGCCCACGAGCTGCTCGCCGGAGGCGGGGGCGCCATCGGCTACCTCCTCAAGGACCGCGTCACCCACACCGCCCAGTTCGTCGCCGCCGTCCGCACGGTCGCCGCCGGCGGCACCGTCATGGACCCCCAGGTCATCGCCAAGCTCCTCGCCCGCAGCGACGCCCGCGGCACCACCGCCGCACTCACCCCGCGTGAACACGACGTCCTCGAACTCATGGCCGAGGGCCGCTCCAACGCCGCCATCATGCACACCCTGCACATCAGCGAGAGCGCGGTGGCCAAGCACACGGCCAACATCTTCGCCAAGCTCGGCATCGAGGCCTCCGCCGACGACAACCGCCGCGTCCTCGCGGTGCTCGCGTACCTGAAGAACGCCGAGCGGATCGCGCAACCGTTCTGATCCTTCGACCGTCCGACCGCGCGGAGGCCGCCGCGAACCACGGCATCCGAGGACGCCTCCGAAGGGCCGCCGACCGTTCCCCGGGGGCACCTTCCGGGGGCGGCTGCTGCTGTCAGGCCGCCCGCCGAGCACCGTCGGCGGGGGCGGGGGCGGGTGCGGCGGCGGGGGGCGGACGCGAAGCCCGTCGGGAGGGCGAGCTCCGTGTAGCGGCTGCGGCCGCCGAGCAGGGTCAGCAGGATCACGTCCCCCGCCCGGCAGCCCTGCAGCGGCGGCGAGTTCGGGCGCGCGGACGCTCCGCACGGGACGCAGGAAGTACCCGCCGGCACCCGCCGCGAGGGCGAGGCGCCGGTAGCAGGCGCCGGCCGCGGTGGCCTGTCCATTCCCCGGTCTCCCGTCACCTGCCGATGAACCCGAGTTCGCCCACGGCAGACGTCCTTGCCGGAAAACGACTACGCACTTCGGCATGTCACATGCCAAAGTACGGAGGTCGGGAGGACCGCAGCTCAACGAAGGGATCCATCCAACCGTGAGCACCTCTGCCACCCTCCTGCCTGCCGTCGTCCGTCCCGAGGCGGACGCTCTCACCTGGGCCTTACATGCTGTTGACCGCCGCGGCAGATGGCTTATGATCCCCAAACCAAGCCTTTGACCTTGGGCATTCTGATGGGCGATAGAGGATCGATGACAGTCGCAGACTCGGGAAAGGATGGTTTTCCGTCCGTACAGGAACTCCGGTTCCATGTACTCGGCTCGCTTGAGGTATGGGCCAGCGGCATACGAGTGCGTCTCGGCGGAACCATCCAAGAGCGAGTACTGGCCACCCTGCTCCTCGAACCCGGGCGGGTCGTACCGATTGCCAGACTGGTTGAGGCCGTCTGGGAGGAGGACCCTCCTGCGACTGCGTCGCACCAGGTGCGCAAGGCTGTCGCCGATCTCCGCCGACGCCTGCCGTCCGGTCGAGAGATGATCAGCACGGACGGCCCGGGCTACCGGGTGATCACGTCGGTCAGCCAACTCGATCTTCTCGATTTCAACGCACGGATCCAGACAGCGGCACAAGCGGTGGGCGTCGGGAGGCTGACCGATGCCTGCGCAGAGCTGCAGGGCGCTCTCGATCTGTGGCGGGGACCCGTCCTCGCGGGTGAGGGCGGCCCGGTGATCGGCCGCGCGGCGAATGCGCTGGAGGAGCGCCGTCTCGCCGCAGCCGAACAGCTCCACGAACTGCGCCTCGAGCTCGGCGCAAGCAGCGAGCTTGTCGCGAGTCTGCGGGCACTCGTCGATGCACACCCCTTGCGTGAGACGCTGCGCGGCCAACTCATGCTTGCCCTGTACCGCTCGGGACGACAGGCGGACGCCCTGGAGGAGTACGGGAAGGTACGCGAGTTGCTCGTCGACGAGCTCGGCATCGATCCGGGGTCCCGACTGGTCAAGCTGTACGAGGGGATCCTGCGGGAGAGTCCGGAGCTGACAGCCCCGCAGGGTGGGCCGCCCGCCACTGCCTCCGGAATGCCAGCTGAGCAACGCGGTCCGGTTTCCACACTGCCGTATGCGCTGCCGGATTTCACGGGCCGGGCCAAGGAGCTGGCGATCCTGCTCAGCCGGGTCCGGGCCGAGAGGTTGCCAGATGAGCACAGCGCCCGGGTCGTAGCCATCGACGGGATGGGCGGCGCGGGCAAGACCTCATTGGCTGTACGCGCCGCTCACCAGCTGACCGAGGAGTTCCCCGACGGGCAACTCTATGTGGACCTGCGCGGGTTCACCCCTGGTGAGCAGCTCCCCATATCGGCATCGACAGCACTGGACATCCTGCTGCGCGCGATCGGTACGCCGAGCGAGCAGATACCCGAGGACCTGCCTGGCCGCACCGCCACTTGGGGGTCTGCACTGGCGGGGCGCCGGATGCTACTACTACTCGACAACGCCTCCGACGCCGCTCAAATCCAGCCGCTGTTGGCGGCTCCCCCCGGCTGCCTTGTGCTAATCACCAGCCGGGTGCGGTTGCTCGACCTCGACGGCATCGAGTGGATCTCCCTGGGGCTGATGCCACCCGAGGACAGTGCCACGCTGGTGGCACGGACGCTGGGCCCGGCCCGTGTGAAAGCCGAACCACAGGCGGCCGCCGAGCTCGCCGAGCTGTGCGGCCATCTCCCCCTAGCGCTGCGTATCGCCACCGCACGGCTGCGCAACCGGCCCCGGTGGACCGTGCGGCATCTCGTCGAGCGACTGCAGGACGAGAGCCGCCGGATGGACGAACTGAGCTCAGGCGAACGCAGCGTCGCAGTGACACTTCAGTTGTCATATCTGGCCATGGACGACAGGCACCGCGCCGCGTTCCGCATCCTCGGGTTGCACCCTGGCGATGGCATCGACGCACACTCGGCGGCCGCGCTGCTCGACACCGGTGTCCGGGATGCCGAGGACATTCTGGAGCTTCTGCTCGACGTACATCTGCTCCAACAGCCCGGATTGGGCGAGTATACCTTCCACGACCTCGTACGCAGCTTCGCCCAGAGCCTGCACGGACCGATGACGGAACGGACCGACGCGGACGCCGTCCAGCGGTTGCTCAGCTACTACCTGACAGCCACCAACGTAGCCTGCGACGTACTGTTCCCAGGCCGTACCGCCCGGTCGACAGGGATCCCTCCGTATCAGGGAGAGCTTCCGGAACTGACGGAAGAGAAGACCGTCAGCCTCTGGTTCCGTCGCGAACATCAGCGACTGCTGGCGGTCGTGGACCTGGCCGATCGGCTCGGCTACGACCGGCACACCGGCTGGCTGGTCCGCGACCTGGTCTTCCATCTGAACGCGGGTGGTTATTTCGAAGAGTTCCGAGCACTCGGCCGCCTCGCGGTCCAAGCCGCGCGCCGGCTCGACGATCCGGTCCTGTTGAGTATCAGCCTGTCCAGTCTTGGCGCCGCTTGCTGGAAGCTCGGCTGCTTCGAGGAGGGCATCAACGTCGCCCGCGAGGGACGCGAGATCGCGGTACGCCTCGGCGACCGTGACGCCGAGGCGAACAGTGAGTCCGCTCTCGGGCTGCTCATGTCGATGCTGGGGCGGTACAACAAGGCCCTTCCTCTGTTGGAGCACGCGGTCGAACTGGCCAGGGAACTTGGCACTGCCCGCGCTGAAGCGGAGACTCAGACGAATCTCAGCTCGCTGTACGCACGATGGGGCCGCTATCCGGAGGCTGCAGCGTCCGCCCTCCGGGCCCTTGAGCTGGAGCGGGACACCGCGAACCCGGTCAACGAGACCATGGCTCTGGCCGATCTGGCTTTCGCCCAGCTGGGCATGGGTCAGTACGTGGATGCCGAGGCGAGTCTGAGGCGAGCCCGCGAGTTGTGTGACGAGAGCGCGCCCCAGGGCGATGTCGCCCTGGTGCTGGCTCTGTCCGCCGAGGTAGCGCACCGTCTCGGCGACAGTGATGCGGTGTCCGAGCTCGCGGAACGTGCCCAGATCCTCGCACGGTCCAGTGGTACGCCGGTCCGCCAGGCGAAGGCCGAGAACATCCTCGGTCGGCTGCATACCGCACAAGGGCGGTACACATCGGCGACGGCGTTGCACACCCACGCGCTCGAGGTCGCCTCGGCGATCCAATTCCGCTCTGAGCAGGCATCCGCGTACCTGGGTCTGGCCCAAGCGGCCGAGGGACTTGGCGACGGCGCGACGGCTCGGAAGAACCATCTGGCAGCAGCCGAGTTGTTCGACCTCATGGAGATCCCGGAGGCCGGCCGCAGTCATTGAGGAAGGAGGCGCGGACCTCATGGGGTGGAGGTTGCCGGCCCCTTGTTGTCCGCGAGGATCTGCTGCTCGGCTGACTGGCCGGTTGCGGCGGCCTGCACGGTCGCACAGAGCCCGAGCGCCAGGATGGCAGCCGCCATGATTCCAGTCAGCCTGATCAGCTTGGTGTGCATTCCGGTCCCCCTGTGAGCATTCTGGCGGATAAGGCGCCGTGCGGCATTGTATCCGTGTCTGTGTTCGACATCCGTGATGGTGTCGCAGGCCGATCCCGGAACGTTCCCGCCTGCATACCTTGGAGGGAACCTGGTTGAGGTTTCCACGGGATGCGGAGGGGCCGCTCACGAGTGTTGCGGTCCAGGAGGTACTCGGCGTGTTCGCGCCGAGTGTGCATCTCGTCGCTCGTGACGACCGTTCCGGCGAGGTCGGCGACGGTGCCGAGCAGCGGCCGGAAGCAGGTGATCTCGTTCGTCTTCTCGCCGACGTCCAGCTGGGCCAGGACCAGTCCGGTGGTGTGCTCCACGGCGGCGAGCAAGTGGATCAGGACGGACGCCGAGCTGTTCCAGCACGTGCGCCGGCGCATCGCTGCTCCACTCGTCGACCGCCGGCAGCGGGGTGGCCCCGGTCAGAACCGCGCACGCGGTGAGTGCGAGGACGACGGCCAGGGCGTGGCGTACCTCGCGGGGGTCACGCCGATCCGGCACCTCCGCCAGTCGCTCCAGCAGCCCCGGGACCTCCTCCAGCGTGGCTCGGAGACACTCGCGGAGCTGGTCAGGTGCAGGAGGGATCAGAGATGATGCGTCGGCCGGCACGGCCTTCCAGTCGGATCACGGGGCGTCGAGAACTCCATGATCTTGGAAGCCCGTGCCTGTTGCACTCCCGGCCCCCTCAACCTGACAGACCACCACGGACCGAACAGCACAGGACTACGCCGAAGCCCTGAGCCAGAGCCTGCTCGGTGTGGCGCTCCACGCCCTGCTACGCGTTGAGCAAGTTCGCCGCGACCAGCTCGGCTACTTGGACAGCGTTGAGGGCCGCACCCTTTCGCAGGTTGTCGTTGCTGATGAAGAGTATGAGGCCACGCCCCTCCTCGACGCTCTGATCCTGGCGAATCCTGCCCACGAAACTGGCGTCCTGGCCGCAGGCTTGGAGCGGGGTCGGAATGTCGGACAGCTGGACACCAGGGGCGTGCTCAAGCAACACGGATGCGCGTTCAGCGGAGATAGGACGGGCAAACTCCGCATGCACCGCAAGGGAATGGCCGGTGAAGACCGGGACCCGGACACAGGTCCCGGCGACACGCAGAGACGGCAGGCCAAGAATCTTCCTGCTCTCATTGCGCAGCTTCTGCTCCTCGTCAGTCTCGGCGGATCCGTCGGCCACGATCGAACCGGCCATCGGCACAGCGTTGAAGGCGATGGTTCTGGCGAATTTCACCGGAGGTGGGAAGTCCACCGCCGCCCCGTCGATCGCCAAGCCGGCCGCTCGGTCGATCACCCCCCTCACCTGAGACCTGAGCTCTTCCACTCCAGCGACCCCGCCGCCGGACACCGCTTGGTAGGTGCTCACAGTGAGCCGCACCAGACCAGCCTCGTTATGCAACGGCTTGATCACCGGCATCGCGGCCATCGTCGTGCAGTTGGGATTGGCTATGATGCCGCGTCGCGCCTCGGACACAGCTTCCGGGTTGACCTCACTGACCACCAGTGGCACATCGGGATCCATCCGAAACGCCGAGGAGTTGTCGATGACGACGGCTCCGGCCGCCGCGAACCGGGGTGCTAGTTGCAGTGCTGTTGCTCCTCCGGCGGAGAAGATGGCGATGTCCAGGCCGGATGGGTCTGCCGTTTCGGCGTGTTCCACGACGATGCTGTCGTCGCCCCATGGAAGCCGTAGACCCGCCGACTTCGCAGAGGCAAAGAAGCGCAGCTGTCCGATCGGGAAAGCACGCTGCCGAAGGATGCTGCGGATCACTACCCCGACTTGCCCGGTCGCGCCCACTACGCCGATTCGGAGACCTTGAGTGGTCATGACTGCCCTACTTTCTTGTCTTGGGTTCGAACTGGTCACTCGTAAGAACAGCGGGACCCGGGGGGCTCCGGGTATGGCTGTCATGGCGACGCCGTGAGATGGCTGGAAAGGCTTGGCCGCCCGGAGTCCCGCGACGACTCGACCGCCAATCGGGAGATGCGACTCGATCGCTGTGCAGGGCAACGTCGGCGAGGTCGTCTGCTGGGTTTTGAAAGCGAGACGAGCCGGCAGAGGTGGCCGTGCCCCAGTTATGGGCTGGAGTGGACCTCGGCAACGAACCCATCACTGCGTGGTGCTCAACTCGGACGGCGAACGGTTGCTGTCCCGCCGGGTCCTGAACGACGAGACCGTCCTGCTGGAACTGATCGGGGACGTCCTGGCCCTCGATACCGACGTGCTGTGGGCGGTCGACCTCAATCACGGCGGGGCCGCCCTGCTGATCGGGCTGCTGCTCAGCCACGACCAGCCGATGGTCTACATCACCGGCCCGACCGTGCGCCGCGCGTCGGCCTTCTACCGGGGCGAAGGCAAGAAGGACGCCGAGGACGCCTTCGTCATCGCGGATCAGGCCCGCATGCGCCGCGACCTGGGCCCGCTGGGTGCCGTGTTCCTCGCCGCGACCGGCGGCGACATGAACGCCTTCGGCAGCGCCGACCGGCTCGCAGGTTTCGCCGGCCTGGCTCCGGCTCCGCGGGGCTCCGGCCGTATCAGCGGCAACCTGCGCCGACCACGCCGCTTCACCGCGCACGGCTCAACGCCATGTACCTGTCGGCGCTCTCCAACCTCACGAGCTGCCCGGCCTCGACGGCGTACTACCAACGCAAACGCGCCGAGGGGAAGGGCCGCAAACAGGCGCTGCTGGCGCTTGCGCGTCGGCGGGTCAATGTCCTGCGGGTCGTGATTCGCGACGGAGCATGCCATCAAGCCGCACCGTCTGTCACAACTGCGGCTTGACGGCAGCATTGGGAAGCCTTTCAGCTGTTCAGGGTTCCACGTCGTTTACAGCGGTGTCGGTCTGCGTGGAATGCGGCGAAATGGTGGTAACGACCAGTGTCTGCTGGACGAACGTGATGGCGCTCTCGAGCTCGGGGGAAGACGGAGCGGCCAGCACGACCTCGCCCGTCCGATGACCCGAACTACGCACCGCCAGGACCGTGTCCCCGGGCTCGACCTCCACGCCCGCCTGGAGCACCGACGGGTGACTTCGCACTGCGTCCAGACCGCGGATGTCCTGCACTACACCCGGTTCCGAGATTGTGAAGATGCTGGCGGCATGCCGGAACGGGCCAACTGGCGGTTGGGGCAGCGGCATCCCCACCGCCATCCGGACCACCATCTCGTACCAGTCAATGCCGTACGTGGCACCGAGGAGATCCATCAGATAGTCGCCTGGAGTCCGGACCGCAACCTCGATGGGAACCGGCCCAGCGGCGGAGAGGCGAAACTCCATGTGCACCAAGCCGGTCCGCATCCCCAACGCGCGCAGCACCCGGGCACCGGTATCGGCTACCTGCCTGGCACTCGATTCCGGCAGGTGTACGCCGGTGCGATGACCCACCTCGACGAACTGGGGCGGCCCGGTGGTTTCCTTGGCGGTGACGTTGGCAAACCACACCTCGCCGTCGCGGACCAGTGCCTCCCAGCTGTACTCCGGGCCGTCGATCGCCTCCTCCACGATGACCCGCTCACCGGCGCGGGCCTGCGCCACGGCACGGAAGCTCTCGGCATCGGTCACCAGTTCCACACCGTCGCTGCCGGCGGAGGACAGCGGCTTGACGATCACCGGCCAGCGCTCGGCGGCCCAGGCCATCTCCTCGGCGAGGGAGTCGGTCACGGTGTACGCCGGCTGAGTGATCCCGGCCGCGGTGAACAGCGCTCTCTGCAGCGCCTTGTTCCGAGAAGCCGTCGCGGCGTGCAAGGACGGCCCGGGGAGACCGAACCGATCCTGGATCATGGCCGCGGCGATGACCTGGGGCTCGTTGAAGGCGATGACGCCGTCGAACGGGCCGTCTTGAAGGGCGAGGCAGGCACCCTCCATCCAGTGCTCGTCGAGCTCGCCCCGGGCCTGCGCCACACTCGCCGTACCCGTCACCTGATCGGCACGGGAGGCCGCCTCGACAGCATGGACGCTCACCCCGAGTCGACCTGCAGCGGCGACGTACGGCCGACCCATCTGGCCGACCCCGATAAGCATGAGCTTCTTCACAGGGCTCCCTCCAACACGGGCAGCGACGCGTCATGGTGAGATGACCAGGCGCTGTATTCGCCGCGGCGATACAACAGCGGGACGCGGGGGAAGACAGCGGTGCCTTCCACCCGGGCGATGAAGAGCCAATGGTCGTCAGCACGAGTGGTGCTGACGATCCGGCACTCGGCGTGGCCCAGGGCGATATCCGTCAGGAGCGGTGCCCCTGCCGCGAGGGCGGAGGGCTCCCAATCCACGTGTGCGAACTTGTCGGCTGCCTTGCTCGCGAACAGCTCCGATGCCGCCTGGCCTTCCACCGAGAGGAAGTTCACCGCGAACGCCTGCGAGGCGACGATCGCCGGCAGCGTCCGCGAGCCCGCACCCACCGAAATCAGTAGCGATGGCGTCGCTGCCGACACCGCGCACACCGCATTGCTGGTGAAACCGAACGGGGTGCTGTCCGCGCCCATCGCAGTCACGATTGCGACCGGGGAGGGGAAGGAACCGAAGAGTTCCCTGAAGCGGTCAGGACTTTCCATCATCGCCCTTCTCTCTGTTTGGCTGACCGTGGTCATAGCGATGGGCGACATGATTCAACATGCGGTAGAGCTCGCTCGATTCGAGCTGCCCCATCGCATTCTGCCGCACCGATCCCCGGAATGGTAGATTCCCAATGTCGCCCCACTTGAGAGCACCCTGATCGTCCAGCACGCACGTTGTCCTGTTCTGGTTGTCGGCGTGCAGGCAAAAGGGAATGTCGAGCAATCCCAACGCGAAGGCACGAGTTAGCGCCGCGCCAACATCGGCGTCCAGATTGAGGACTTCTTCAATCAAGCATCGGGCTTCTTCCATTATTTCATCGAAGTATTCCTTTTCCTGCGGGACGGCAGCTACCCGCGGCCCGCCGGCGGCAGCGGATGCCACTCGCAGCGCGTCCAGGTTCTCTGCCACGCTCGGTATTTGCCACGCCTCGGACACCGTTTTCACGATGAGGCGTTCACAGCTCGTGTCACGGGCTAGACGCGCGCTGCTGCGAATCAGCTCCGTGGCACCATCAGGAGTACTCGGAAACAGCCCCATGTAGGTGTAGAGGACGACATGCCACGTGACCGAAGGAAGATATTCCTGCGCCAATGCCCGCAGCACGCGCACAGCCGCTCTGTCCTGATCGTCGTGCGTCCCCTGGGCGTAGCTCAGCGACATGGACCGCACCCCGTGCTGTGCGAAGAACAGTCCTTCGAGCACCGTCATCGCGATCAGCAGCGACGGCGGGCACAACTGCCCCAGCAGGCAACCTCCGAAGCTCTCAATATGCCCGTGCTCCACCTCGCCGACGAGGTAGCGGCAACTCTCGGCCCACGCCGATACCGCATACTCGAGCGGGAGACGGCTGTACGGCATGCAGTAGGAGACCGGCCCGCCTTCCGTCGTGTCCAGGCCGGCCAGCACCAAGCTCTCGATCACCCGCAACGGCAGGGCAGTTCCGTGCCGGACTTGAATGGGAAACCCGGGCCCGTACAATCCGGCGAGCATTTCTCGGGTTTTTTCCATCGGGTGGGAGACGATGGGGTACCCGTTGAGCTCCTCCCCCGCCCTCAGCCGCTCGATTGAGCTCACATGGTCGCCGACGCGGGTATAACTGTCGACGGTGATGGTTCCGACGACCGGGAAATCGAGGTCATGTACGTCGCGCAGGCCCGCGCGCATCGTAGCGATATTGCCGAACCCCATCCGGGGCTGCACCACCAGGGTTTCGCGTCGGCGAGCGTCGGCAATGAACCGATCCATGTAGCCGGACATGCTATCGGGCCACGGACAGGCTGGCGACGCACCCGTCCCACGGTGCGACCACCGGAATGCTGGGCTGCCAGGCAGCGAACCCGTGACGGACGCCGAAAGCCAGGAATTCCCGGAAGTGATCGATGGCATTCTCACCCAGGAAGACGTCTGTGCAGCCCTGGGAGAGCAATTCCCGGCGCACCCGATCATTGTCTGACGGTGCAGTGGTGAGTTTGCCGCCCGCGACACAAGGAACGCTGATGCCGGCTCGCCTGAGCTCCGTCAGCACGACGCTGGTGCCGTAGTAGCCATGACCGTTGATGCTGGAAACCACAAGCAGATCCGGCTGAAAGTCGCTGACCTCCTTGACGACCAGATCCGCGGGCGTGCAGCCGCCTAGATTGCGAACCTCTCCGCCATTCTCAGCAATGAACTTCTCCAGATAGATGAGGTTCCAGAAATGGGAGTCGGATTCGACAGTGGTCAGCAGGCAGCGAAATACTCCGCCTTCCCCAATGCTCATGGTACGGGCTTCCTCCTATGTGGAAAGTGCGAAACTGAGCGAACATACCGTCAGCAACGAATAGAATGAGCCGACCCCGTCAAGCGCGACTGCGGAGATCCCGATTGATGGCTGCAGCCAGCGGCTGGACGTTGCCTAACTGTTCAATGCGCGTTGGAAGGAACGCATCGTCAGCGGGAACAGGACAGCGGCAACTCCACTCAGCGCGATCGCGGACACCGCGATAAGCGATTGCGGCCCGAGACTGGTGCCGAGGCCGGCCAGCAGCAGTCCACCGAGCGGTGCCGCCAGGAGATTGATCATGTAGAACGGCCCCATGACCTTGCCCAGGTGCTCCGGCGCGATCACCCTGATCCGCTGGGTGCGGTTGTAGACATTGAAGTAGGTCACCCCGACCATCGCCACGACAAGAGCCGGACCGTAGATCAGCAGCGACGGCGCGAAGCCGAGCACCACCAGACAGGCACACAGGACGGCGAGTCCGACCACCCCGATCACCCTGACGCTGAGGAGGCGCAGCAGGAACGGGATGGCCAGCAGGTTGACCAACCCGACCACGCCGATACAGACATTCAGGAGAGCAAATGCCGATTCCGGGCCGTCGAATACGTCGGTCACCAACGCCGCATTGGCGCTGAGCGCCGTGCCGAAGACCAGGTTGATCGAGAAGTTCAGACCGGCCAGCAGGACCAACGGCTTGCTCCTGGCCAGGAGTTTCCAGCCCAGGCCGAGCTCGGTCATGGTTTCCCTCGCGGTGCCGGGCTTTGCGGCCCTCGGTCCGCGGGGTATCGGCAGCCAGCAGCAGGCAGCGGCCATGAACACCGCTGCGGCGACGCCGAGGAGCATGGTCTTGTCGAAGAACATCACGCCCAGCAGCGCGAGCGCGGGGCCGACGGCCATCGCCGAAACCTCCATGCTCTGGACCAGCCCCTGCGTTTTCGGCAGGTCTTCGCCCGTGGCCACTTGTGGCACGACCTTCTCGATCGCCATCTGAACCGGCGCCATGAGCAGGGTGAGGAGCGCTCCGCAGGACATCAGGATCGGAGTTTGCCAGTCCGACAGCAGCAGGCAGCCGGCCAGGGCGAGGATGAGAACGACCGACCGGCCGGCGGTGACGACGGAGAACAGCCGGGGACCCCCGTCCCGGTCGGCTATCAACCCCGCGAACGGATATGCCAGCAACGCCGGAAGCCATTCGATGGCATAGGCGAGGCCCAGGAAGGAAACATCGTTCGTCTTCTGGAAGACGAGCAGGGGAACGGCGAAGGCCACGACCTGTTCTGCCACGGCGACCAGCAGGACCCCGGTCAGGAAGAGGGGCCGTTGCCGGTTGGCGCGCTTCGCCACTGGCGGAATCGGTGTGACGGTCTTTACTGGCGACGACATCTCTCTCCCCCCTTCACGCCGGAAGCGAACTGGTCTCAATACGGAAGTTTTCAATGATGTGCTGAATGTCCGCTTCGACTTGTGCTTCGTCCCCGACGAGGATGTACCGCCCGCTGTGGATGGCGTCATAACTGCCGTCCGGGTCCAGCACCTCCCCCGGGCTGGGCACCAGTTCGCGCCAGACCGTCGGGACCGAGGACCGCATCGAGGTCCGATGGAGCACCTTGGCAGGAAGCCGGTCAGGCTTGGGAATGATCAGCCAGCCACCGGACGGGTCCGACGTCTTGGCCGGGAGGGAAACGGGCTCCCCGCAGATCGCCTGCAGCCAGACCCAGCTCAAGTTGACGCCGAAGAGCCGGTTGATGAGATGCGGCACCTCGGCACCGCCGACACGCCCGGCGATCTCCAGGAAGACGATCTCCTCGTCCTGGGTCACGAAGAGTTCCAGGTGAATCGCCATCGACCTCATGTCGAGCGCGGCGACACAGACCCGGGCGAACTCTTCGACTCTTTCCCTCAGTGCCGATTCCTGCACGACCACGGAACCGAGTGGTTCTCCCGACGTCTCGAAAGCAAGGCAGTCGTTGATGTAGCGGGACACCACCTGGAAGGGTACCCGCGCCTCGTGGTCGGCGAATCCGTCCACGTGGTAGACGGTCCCGTCGATCAATTCTTCGATCTGGTAGTCGGTACTGTCGACGCTCGCCAGCCACGACCGGAGCGACGCTTCGTCCGCCACGCGGTGTACGCCCTTGCTGGCCGCCCCGGCGACTGGTTTGAGGATCAGGGGATAGCCGATGTCCCGAGCGATCCGTGTGGTCGTCTCCACATCCGCGCAAGGGGCGAACCGAGGCACCCGTACACCCGCGTCGGCGAGGAGCTGCTTCATGGTCAGCTTGTTTCGATAGGTACTGACCTCCGCCGGGCGCGGACCGGGTATCTCCAGTTCCTCGCGGACCTGGGCAGCCACGTCCAGCAGATACTCCGACAACGCCACCAGCTGATCGACGGGTCCGACGCGGTCGGCTATTCCCCGTACGGCGGCACACACCGCGGCGAGATCCGTCAGATCTTCGAGAATGACGAACTCCGCGATCTGCGAACGATCGGCAAGGACTCCGGTAGCCCCTTCTGCGTCGACCACGTAGCTGATCTGGTGCCGGTCATGGTCGAGATCCTCGAATCGCTCAAGTTCGTTGTCCCAGCGCCGTTCGTCGGAGAACCTGGGCCAGCGGTTGAGAACCACGATGTGCATGGGGATCCCTCTTTCAGTGAGTTGAGTTCAGCGGGCTTGAGCGAGCAGTCATGACTGCGGCTGCGCGTCACGCTCCAGCTCACGGATGAGGGGCACCACGTGGGTGAAGAAGGTCCTCATCTCCGGCCGGGTCGGCCAGCCGGAGAAGATGAACTCGCTGATACCGGCGAGCTTGTACTGGAAGAGGTAGTCGGCCACCTCTTGGTAGCTACCGACCAAGCACAGCGCCGGGCCTCCGCGATAGGGGACGGCGCCGGTGTAGATGTAGGGCGAGAGCCAATTTCCGGACGCCTGATCGGCGAGCCGGAAGGAGGACTTCACCGCTTCGGAGTCGACGTTCTTGACGAATTCGCGGATCCACGCCTCGTGTTCGACGTCTGGATCACCCATCAGCTCGGCGAGTTCGGCCAGCGCCTCCTCGCGGGTCTCCCGGGCGAGCACATGCATCCGGGTGCCGACCCGGCAGCCCCCCTCGATCAACGGCAGGCTTGCCTGCCGCATCCCTTCCGGGGTGTCGGCGTAACGCATCCAGCAATCGCCGTAGCTGAGGGCGGTCTGCTGCGCCACCTCCGAGGCACCGCTGATGTAGATCTCCGGACGCTTGCCGCCCTTGTAGCCGAGGTGCAGTTCCGCGTCCTTGATCGAGTAGTGGTGCCCGTCAAAGGTCTGCGGGACCTCGCCCTCCCAGAATTCCCGGAGGATGTGGAGGAACTCACCCGCCCTGGCGTACCGCTGGTCGTGGTCCAGGAAATCACCGTAGCCGGCCTGCTCGGCCACCGAGATCCCGGCGACCACGTTGAGGGAGAGGCGGTCGTCGGACATCCAGGAAAGGGTGTTGACGATCTGCGTGAAGAGCGTCGGCGAAAGGAGCCCCGGGCGGTACGCGAGCATGAACTTGACCCGCTCCGTCTGCTGGGTGAGGGCCGCGATGATCGGCACGGGATCCGGCAGGTAGTGCCCGATCCCGAACAGGAGGCTGTCAACGCCGAGTTCCTCGGCCTCTTTGACGAAGTCGGTGATTTCGCCCATGTCCAGGGCGCCCAGCTTGTACTTCTCCGTGGGCTTGGCCTGACCGCCCCCGTCCGTCGGTACGTCCCAATGCAAGCGCAGCGGTTCCACTGTTGTTCTCCTCACTCCGGAAGGTTTACGGGTCGGTGTCCGGCGGAACCGATGAGCAGCCCGCTGTTGGCCGAGCGGGCCTTCGGTGCGAGGCGCGCCGGATCTGTGGAACCGGGCTGCTGATACAGCCGGGCGTGTTCG
Source organism: Kitasatospora sp. NPDC048722 (assembly GCF_040650235.1). Classification (NCBI taxonomy): domain Bacteria; kingdom Bacillati; phylum Actinomycetota; class Actinomycetes; order Kitasatosporales; family Streptomycetaceae; genus Kitasatospora; species Kitasatospora sp. NPDC048722. The sequence goes on along the minus strand of NZ_JBEZGX010000020.1, from coordinate 67,090 downwards.
CGCCGGACATGGGCGTCCACCTCGTCCAGTGGGACCAACCACCGCCGGGCGGTGCCGTCCGGTTCGACGACCGACATCAACCCGGTTCCGTGCACGGCCTCGGCCATGACCCCGGCGCCGGCCAGGGCTTCGGCCACACCACGCTGGTCACCTGTGAACGCCAGGACGGGCTCGGCGGAGGGCACTGCCACGGCGACGAGTCCCGTCTGCCGCATCAGCGTGGCAACCCGGTCGGGATCGACACCGGTTGCGAGCCGGAAGACCTGGGCCTTCCGGTCACCGACCACCGCGGTCGTGCCCGCCCCCGGACCCACGACGGTTCCTCGGTCGTCGCCCAGGGACCGGCACGCGATGGCAACGCCGTACCGCCTGGCCGCCGCCACCGACCCGCCGAACAGGACCTTGGCCCCGCTGTCCGACATCGCTTCGCACTGCGCATAGGACAGCTCCGGCATCAGCCGAGCCGCGGGTTCGGTGTAGGGGTCGGTGGTGTACACACCGGGGACATCGGAGTAGATCTCACACTCGGTGACGCCGAGTGCCCCGGCGATGGCGACCGCGGTGAGGTCCGAGCTGTTGCGGCCGAGCATGGTGATGCGGCCATCGGGCCGTACCGCCTGGCCACCGGCCAGCACGACGACCTGATGCTCGGTCAGCGCTTTGAGCACGGGCGCGGGGTCGATCGTGACGATCTTCGATCGGGTGGCGGTGTCATCACCGACAATGCCCAGCTGGTGCGCCCAGAGATCGATTGCCGTACTCCCCTGTGCGTGCAGGGCGGCCCGGAGCAGAGTGGCGCTCAGCATTTCGGCGGTGGCCAGCGCCTGGTCCTGCACCTCCGGCTTCAGGTCCGGATCGACCGCCAACGCCGCCTCGAGCAGACGTCCGGTGGAGCCGGACATCCCGCTCACTACGGCGATCACCCCGGTGTCGCCATCGCTGGTCATCTCGATCAGATGAGCAGCGACCCGGGCGTAGTCCGCCAGCTCCACGAAGGATGATCCACCGAACTTGACGACACGCAGGCGCTGGGGGTCACGCGGCATCGTTCACCATCCTCGACGACGAGTTCGCTGCCTGCGTGCCCTCGGACGTGCGCCTCTTCTCGCCGCCGAGCCCCCATTCGGTGGGCTTCTCCTGGCTCAGAATCGTGAACACCCGGCCGATGGCATCGCCCATCCCCCAGACGTCGGTGTACGCGGGCCACTTGGGGTGTCCGGCGTCGATGTCGTGCTGACGGGCGTATGCCGCGCGGACCCACTCCTTGGTCGAGGGCCGCCGGTGGTGGAAGTCATGCTGAGCGAGATCGCCGGGTACGACGAGGACTCGAGCCGGGATGTGGTAGCAGACGAGGCGGGCGCCCCATCGGAACCAGGCGCGGAACGCGGCGTACCGGCCAAGGCCCGACGGCGGCAGCGGATCACCGCAGAACCGTCCCCAGGAGTGCGACACGTGGAAGGCCCGGCCGCTCAGGCTGCCGTCCTTGGCCTTGAACCAGGCGTGCTCGCTGAGGAACTCCAACAGCGCGACGACGTGGTAGATCGGGACCATCGGGACGAGCACGGCGACGGTGAACTCCCACCACACCCCTTGCCAGGTCACCACGCCGAGAACGCTGGCCAGGTAGGCGAACCCCATGACTCGTCGGTACGGCGCACAGCGGACGAGGTTCTGGGCCAGCCGGGTGTACAGGAACTCGGCATGAAACCGCGGGGACACGATCATCAGGGCCAGCCGGCGCCTCAACGCCCGGGTGGACATCCCGGGCCGGAAACCGAGCATGAGCAGATGCTGGATGGTGGGATCGGCGAGGGTCGCGAAGGTTTCCTTGCGATGGTGGAGATTGACGTGGTCCTCGTAGTACTGATCCGCGTCGTCGGTGCATACGAGCGTGGACAGCACTTGGTGGATCAGTCGGTCCTGCCGTATCCGACCGGTGAAACGGGTGTGGATGGCGTGGTGCGCGATCACCGTCGAGCACACTCTCGCCGCGGACGCAGTGATGCACCAGGACAAGGGCAGCAGTATGAGCGTCCAGAGCGGACCCCGTGCGACGATCCACCAGGCACTGCCGATACCGGCCGCGAGTGCGACGAGGTCGCAGAGCAGGTAGGTGACAGGGTTCAGGCGAACCAGTGGCTGCTGGCCGGGGAGCGCTTTACCGGTGATCCACGTCCAGCCGTGTTGCGTCCACCGGGGGAAGCGCTGATAGGAAGCTCTGATCTCTTCCGAACGTACTGAGGATGTTGCCGTCATCGCGGATCCCTTCCTACTCGTGACTACCGTCTTGGCGGCCGACGTGGGCACCGAGCGCTTCGGCGCTCACTTCGGCGAAGGCCGCGCCCAGGATGTCCAGGGCCTCCTGGGCTTCACCGCGGCTGAGGTTCAGGGGCGGCAGGAACCGGGCGACACAGTCGTCCCGTCCTGCGAGCTCGAAGAGCAGCCCCCGGCGGAGCGCAGCCATCCGGACCCGGCCGGCGACTTCGCTCGCAGTCCAGCTGCCGACCGGGTTCAGCTCGACGCCGAGCATCAGCCCGCGCCCCCGGACCTCGCCGATCATGGGGCCGATGGCGTGGTTCAGCTGCAGCGCGTCCAGTCCCGCACGGAGGAACTCCCCGATCTCGAGCACATGCGCCAGCACCTCATCGCGCTCGACGATCCGCATGAAGGCGGCACCCGCAGCGAAGGCGAGCTGGTTGCCGCGGAAGGTTCCGGTGTGCGCGCCGGGCGCCCAGCCGTCCAGCCGCTCGTCGTAGATGATGACCGAGGCCGGGTGGCCGCCGCCCAGGGCCTTGGACGAGACGATGACGTCGGGTTCGATCCCGTACTGCTCGAAGGCGTACCACGTACCTGTCCGCCCGCAGCCGGTCTGCACTTCGTCGACCACCAGCGGGATGTTCCGCTCGCGCGTGATCCGGCGAAGCTCAGTGACGAACTCGGGCCGGGCCGGGACCACCCCGCCTTCGCCCTGAACCATCTCGAGCACCACAGCGGCCGGGAGGCGTACACCGCCGTTCGGATCAGCCAGCAGATTCTCCAGGTAGCGCACGCAGTTGACCTGGCAGCTGTCCGGGTTCAGAGCCAGCGGGCACTTGAAGCAGTACGAGTACGGGAAGAACGTCGTACCGGGCAGCAGATTGTGCAGGTGCTCCTTTGAGCCACGCAGCCCGGTGATCGCAAGCGTGCTCTGCGTGCTGCCGTGAAAGCCGCCGTGGAACGAGATCACATCCGCCCGGCCGGTCGCGGTCTTGCAGAGCTTCAGCGCAGCATCGATTCCGTCCGCACCGGTCGGCCCGCAGAAGTGAATCTTCATTCGGTCCCGCATCGCCTCGGGCAGCATCCCGAGGAGCCGGGTGGAGAACTCCGACTTCGCTTCGGTGGGGAAGTCGAGCATGTGGGAAGCGACATTCAGCTGAGCCTGTGCGGCGGCGATCAGTTCGGGATTGCTGTGGCCGAGCGCAAGCACGCCGGCCCCGGACAGAAAGTCGAGAAACCGGTTTCCGTCGACGTCGTGCAAATAGGAACCCTGTCCGCCGGCGACCGCGATCGGCGTGTGTCGCGGATAGGTACGGGCCGAGGACTCATCCCGCTCCTGCTGCTCCAGCAACCGCCGCGAAGCGGGCCCCGGGAGACTGGTGACAACGGACGCACTCACGACGAATTCCTTTCGCCCCGTTCAGGAGCCTGCTTTGACTGCTTGGTGCCCTGGTCGAGAGGGGCGACGAATGCGAAGTGGAGCGCGTCGCGCGCGATCTCGATGAGCCGTTCAGCTCTGCTTTCCGCTATCACGGTTCAACGCTGAAGAGGTTCTCGCTGTGTGCCGCCGCCAGCTCCGCCACCCGCGCCTGGAATTCTTGGGAGTCACCAGGACCGCGCCCGTGCTCGAAGCACTCGATGAGGCCCTCGCGCCCCAGGTAGTCGGTCGGCGGGCGGGAGTGGTCACCGGGCTTCGCCGTCACATAGAGCGCGCGCTCGACCGGATCGAACCCATGCGGCCGGTGTACACCGGTGATCGTGCCGCCGGCGGCCTTGAGGAAGCTGATCGCCGCGATCCCTTGTGGCGTGCCGGGGATCGGCGGCAGCTCTTCGATCGTCCGGCGGTACGCCGCGATGTGCAGGTCGTACGGGCTGAAGCCGTAGACCCGATCGATAAGGTCCATGATGCCGTCGCCGCCAGGACGGGCCCCGACCTCGACCACGCTCAACTCGTCCCCGTTGACCAGGATCTCGACGTGGGCGATGCCGCGGTCGATGTGGAGCGCCTCGCATGCCTTGAGCGCGAGCTCGCGCAGTGCAGCGTTGCCGGTCTCCCGGCTCGGCACCAGCTGGCCGGTCTCGGCAAAGTAGGGGAGTGCGCTCTTGTTCTTGTCGGTGACGGCCAGCACCGCGCGGCTGCCCTCGTAGTTGATGACCTCGACAGAGACCTCGTGCGTCGAGACGAAGAACTCCTCCACCTGGAAGCGTCCGTCAGTGAGATCGAAGGTCCCGGCGACCTCCATGAGCGAGGAACGGCAGTGCTCATAGGCGTCGTCGAGTTCGTCAGCCGCGTTGACCCTGATGATCCCGACGCTCCCGGCGAAGTCCCTCGGCTTCAGCACCAGGGGGAACTCCAGCTCCGCGGCTATTGCTCGCAGCTCCTCAGCGGTGGAGAACAACCGGTGCCGGGCGCAGGGAACACCGGCTTCTTCGAACGCCACCTTCATCGTGTGCTTGTCCCGCGAGAGCCGGAGCGCTTCGTCGGAGAGCGCCGGCAACCCGTAGTGGTGGGCAATCGCCACCGAGGTTTGCAGGGTCATCTCGTAGATGGGGACCACCGCGTCCGGTTTCAGGCCGGTCTGCCGCTCGAATTCCTCCACTGCCTTCAGCGCGGGCTTGGCTTGGTAGCAATTGGCCGGGAGGATGTGGTCGAAATACCGGTTCGCACCGGAAACGGGATCCTCCGTCATACCAATCACCGGGCCGGGATAGGCACGCAGGGCGGAGACGATGGCTCGCTCACGCAACATCAGATCGGCACCGAGCAGCAGAAGGTACCGGTCCCCGTTAGCGTGGGCACGCTGCAAACTGAACATGGACTTCCTTAGCGCGTCGTCACCATGACGTGGCGAGGGTCTCAGTGGTGGTTCCCGAAACGTTCCCCCTCCGGTACTCAGGGCTTCGGCGTAGTCGCGCGACGTCCGTTTTGTGATCACGCGAGGCCGAGGAGGACGAGGGGCCGGGTGGCGTCGCGGGCGTTGCTGCGGAGGGCGGCGGCGATGTTGGTGACGCCGGCGAGTTTCAGGGTGCCGATGGCCAGATTGCGCCAGGACGCCATCGCGCGCGGTGCGTTGCCGGTCCGCAGCTGGGAGGCGTCCTCGGCGAAGGTGGTGTCCCTGACGTGGTGCAGGGCTTCGATGTGCCAGTGGCCGCGGATCAGCTTCGCGAGGTGGACCGCGGTGGCCTGTTCGGCGGTCAGGCTCGTGACGGCGTGGACGGTCTTGGGAGGAGTCTCACGTGGTGATTTTGGCGAGCTTCTTGTAGCAGGTCAGCGCGGCCGCGAGTGCGAGGAAGGCCAGGAAGTGTCCGCCCTGCTGTTCGTAGCGGACGGTCAGACGGCGGTAGCCGAACAGCCAGGCGATCGAGCGCTCGACCTTCCAACGGTGCCTGCCCAGGCGCTCCTTGGACTCCACGCCCGGCCGCGCGACGCGTGGCACGATGCCGCGTTCGCGAAGCCAGGTCAGGTGTTCGGCGGAGTAATAGGCTTTGTCGGCGAGGACTTTGTCCGGGCGGCGCCGACGCGGGCCGCGGCGCTAGCGAATGGCCGGCAGCGCGAGGACCAGCGACTGGAGGGCCTGGCTGTCGTGCACGTTCGCCCCGGAGGCGGCGACCGCCAGGGGGCAGGCCCCGGGCGTCGCAGGCCACGTGGATTTCGCTGCCGGCCTTGCCCCGGTCGACCGGGTTGGGACCGGTCAGCGAGCCCCTACTTCGGCGCGGACCGCGGCGGCGTCGATGATCACCGCACTCCGGTCCGCGCCGCCGCGGGCGCCGAGTTCGTCCAGCACCGCCCGGTGCAGGCGCCGCCACAGCCCGTCCTTGGTCCAGGCGGCGGTCTCTAGTGGTTGTCGCAACGCTCCTGTTCGGGGAGTGCGATGGACTTCGGGATTCGGGTGGACCGACGGCCGCAGGGCCGGGTGAAGCTGGTGCGGGAGCGGGAGGCATACTCGCGGCTCGTGCAGCAGGGCGTGAGCAACACACCGAGGCGTGCCGGATCGTGGGCGTGGACCGCAGGACCAGCGCGCCTCCCGCTATGTCCTGCTGGTCCACCGGTCTGCACGCTCGCTGCACGTCTGTCCACCGGTTGTCCACCGGCGGCGATCATGCTGCTCCTCAAGGGTCGCTTCTCACCCGCATGCCGATCTTGAAAACCACGAAGGCCCAGGTCAGACGATGTCTGACCTGGGCCTTCCGTGGAGCCGCCTGCGGGATTCGAACCCGCGACCTACGCATTACGAGCCCTGCGGTGATCATGTTGGCTGGTGCCAGCATCGATCACTTAGCGATGAACCCGCAGGTCAGAGCACGGTCACGTGATCCACGGTCCTGCTTGGACTGGCGCGTGCCGTTCTGTCCGCTCACGCATCGCTCACGCAGGGGCGAGTCTTGCCGGAAGCATGGACACCAGGGTCCGAGCAGCGCGACGAGGCCCGGCAACCGCCACAGGTTGCCGGGCCTCCGTGCATTCGTCAGTCAACGAGGTAATGGGCTTCGATGTAGGCGACGGTGGAGTCATAGGGCTCCCCCACCGGCTTCAACATGTACCGGCGGAAGACCGCGGCGGTGGCGCGGCGGGCGCCTCGGTTGCGAGCGTCGGCGTTGTCCCATGACTGGGCGAGGGTGCGGGTGACCACCTGGTCGATCTCCTCGGCCAGGTTCCTCTCCGTCACTGTGATTCCGGACGGTGCGTGGTCGTGGATGATCCGCGACAGGACACCCACATGGTCGTCGTCCAGCACAACGACGGCTTCGTCGGGGTGCTTCGCCGCGTCCACGACGGCGCGGGCAACTCTGAGTGCTTCGGACAGGAACTCCAGGGCGTCCTGGGCATTCTGGATGATCCGGTCTCGCAGCAGCCTTATCCGCTCCGCGAGGGCGGTGTACTTCGCGGACCCCGGTTCGACGCCCTTGTCGAGGGCGGCCTTGATGTGGTCCAGGATCTCCGCCGCGGACGGCGGCTTCTTGTCTTCGCCGTCGCCCTTGTCGGGCTTGGGGCGGAGGAGGGCCAGCAACTCCTTGAGGATGGCGATGCCCTGGGTGTCCAGGACGAGTGGTTCCTCCTGGGAAGCGACCACGGCGAAGGAGTGAACGTGGGCATTGATGATCTCCAAGACCATCGGCCCCAGCTCGCCCAGCCGTTCCTTCCTCTCCTCATCGGAGGACTTCTTGAACAGGGTCGTGTACACGGACCCGAACAGCCCGAAGCCGTCTCGGTACTTGGCGACCCGCTTGTCGGTGCTGATGAGCGGGTACAGGCGGGCCAGGAACCGGTAGTCGTTGGTGAACACCTCGGCGGCGCCAGGGTTGGCGTCCAGGAAGACGTTGATGGCTCGCACGGACTCGTATCCGTGAACCGTGAGATCCAGGCCGTCCACGTCCACGAGAAGGTCTTCGATGCGGGCGAAGGTCTTGCGGAACTCGTCGACCAGCTCGGACACGTCAATGACGAACCCGCCACCCTTGCCGGCCCCCGCCGAGGTGGGGTCGACGACGGCCCGCTGGACCTCTTCGGCCAGGCCGATGTAGTCCACGACCACACCGGAGGTCTTCACGAACCCGCTCGGGGACACCCAGGTGCGGTTCGGGCGGGTAATCGTCTGGAACAAGCTGTGGGCCTTCAGCGGCTTGTCCAGGTAGAGGACGCCCTCGTTAGGGGCGTCGAACCCAGTCATCAGCTTCGCGGTCACCACCAGGAAGCACAGCGGGTCGTCCGGGGCGAGGAACCGCCGCTTCTGCTCTTCCTCCTCGGTCTCCGAGAGCTGGAACGGCCGCATGGCGGGGTCTTCGTTCTTGGCGTCCGAGACGGAGATGTTCACCTCGGCGGTGATCCGGTCATGCTTCCCGACCTCGGCAAGCACCTGTGACGCCTCGAAGCCGACCAGCAGCTCGTTGATCTTGTCCGTGTAGGCCACGGCCAGCTCACGGTTGAAGGCGACGACCTGGGCCTTGAGGCCGTTGCGGTAGGCGCCGGCCAAGTAGTGGTCCACGATGTCCTGGCAGACCGTGTGGATACGGTCGGGGTTGGCAAACACCGAGGTGAGGCGCCCGAACTTGCGGGAGAGGGCCTCGCGGTCGGGGTCGTCGAGGTCGAAGTCGTCGGCGAACTGGTCGAACTCGGCCTGCAGCGCCTGGTCGTTTATCTCGAAGGTGACCGGGTGTGGGTCCAGCATGACCGGGACGGTCGCCTCGTCCCGCAGGGATCGGGACACCGAGTACCGGTGCAGCACCCTGCCCGGGTCGGTCTCATCGCCGAAGAGGGCGAAGGTATCGGTGGCGAGGTTCCTGACGGGGGTGCCGGTCATGCCGAAGAACTTCGCGTGCGGCAGCGCTGCGCGCATCTGCCCGGCCAGGGACTTCTCCCTGGCGGACTGGGTGCGGTGTGCCTCGTCAACCAGCACGATGATGTTGCCGCGGGTCGACAGGTTCTTGCCGGCGTCGGCGAACTTGTGGACGGTCGTGGAGATGACGCCGCGCACATCGTCGGCCAGCAGAGAACGCAACTCCTGGCTGGTGGCGGGCTGGTGGAAGTAGGCGTTCCCCATCGCGGAGGTGAACACCCCGGAGGTCTGCCGGACGAGCTGGGTCCGGTCCGAGAGCAGGATGATCGTGGGCGACTCGGTGCGGGTGTCGGTCAGCAGCAGCGAGGCTGCGAACACCATCAGCAGCGTCTTCCCGGACCCCTGGTGATGCCAGATCAGGCCCTTCGACCCGCCCTCCAGGATCCGCTCGTGGATCAGGTGCGCAGCCTCCATCTGCGGGTAGCGGGGCAGGTACTTCTTGTCCGCCCCACCTCCGGAGGTGTCGAAGAGGGCGAAGTTCGCGAGCATGTCCAGGATCGTGGCCGGGTTCATCAGCAGCTCGACGGAGCGCTGCACGTCGGCCTGGCCGGACAGGTTCTCGTCGTCGGCGGTGGACCGGAACGGCTGCCACAGGTTCGTGGGCGCGCCGGCGGCACCGAACCGCAGCTTCAGCCCGTCGGAGGCGACGGCGAAGACGTTGGGGGTGAAGAACCACGGGTACTCGGTGGCGTACACGTCGTTGATCTCGCGGGCAGCATCGGCCCACCCGGAATTCGCAGTTGGGGACTTCACCTCGACCACGACCAGAGGCAGCCCGTTGACCCAGTACACGAGGTCGAACCGGCGGGAGGTCTTGCCGGGGACAGCGATGGTCACCTCGTCCGACACGACCAGCGTGTTGGCGGTCGGGTGCTCGAAGTCGATGACCTTCAGGGCATGCCACACGCCGTCGGCGTCCCGGAACTCCTTACGTCCGCGCAGCAGGCGTAACACTTGCTCGTTGGCCCGCACCAGCCCGCCTTCGACGGCGTTGACCGTGGCGACGATCTCCTCGACCACCGCGTCCACGTCGAACCCGTCGATCACCCCAGGGTTGAGCCGGACGATGGCGTCCCGCAGCTGACCGGCGACTACCGTTTGTGTCGTCTCACGCGGCAGCGACCTGCCCGCTGTGAAGCCCCAGCCCATTGGGAGGGACCACTGGATCATCAGGTTCTGGAACTCACGCTCTCGAATGCCCTTCGCCACGGCTCAGACCTCCAACTCGGCAGACTCGATGTCGATGGTGCGATCCAACAACCCCGACAGCAGGCCCGCCCGGACTTCACGGAGACGGGCGGCCTCCGCACGGGTCGCCTCCAACGCAGACCCCATCGCGTCAAGTTCCACCGCCATCTCGCGTTGGCGGTCGAGCGACGGTAGGCGCACGGCCATGCCCTTCGCCCGCTTGGCGCTGATGTGCTTGATGTTGGTGCCACCCGCAACGTCGAGGAAGGCCCTGGACTCGTAGGCCCACATGCTCCAGTGGAAGACGAACTCAGGGATGCAGACCCCTTCCAGCGCCCGGAGACGGAGCAGGGTCATCTGGGTGCAGACGGGCGCTGGCAGCTCGTCTCGCCACATGGCGGGCATCCCGACCGCATTCGCGCTTGCGCTGCCCTCGGACACCACGACGTCACCGTAGCGGAGGCCAAACTTCTCACGCTCCGCCGGGTCGTAGTTCATCTCAAGCACATCGGACAGGTCGAGCGTCCCGTAGCCGACGTTCGCGGAACGGAGGTAGGGCGTCATGTACGGGCCGGTCGCCCTGTCGGGTGTCCGGCGCACCCCGGTGGAGAAGTCGAAGGCGTGCTCGGCCCTCACGACTTCAACCGAGTCGTCGGTGATGAGGTCGGCTCGTCGGCGACGCAGAACCGCTGTCAGCGCCCCCGCTTCGGCGTCGAGTGCGGTGATCTGGTCGTCGACCGCGCAGATCACCTCGACGATCCGCTCCTGCACCGGCAGCGGCGGGAGTGGGATGTGGTGTGCGAGGAACTGGCTTTCCTTCCACCTGTTCCGGCTTGCAGTCGTGCCAGTCGAGACGGCCTCCACGTAGGCCCAGACCGGCCTCTGCTGGAAGTAGAAGTTCAGGTACTCGGCCGAGAGCCGTTCGGTATCCGTGTCGAACAGCGGGAACTCGTTGGAGACGAAGGCGCCAGCGAACTCAGGAAGTACCAGCCCGAACGACCCCTTGCCTGCGAAGAGCCGGTTGTAGATGAACTGCCCGGGCGCAACCCTGTAGACGGTCGTGGCCTTGGACGTCTCGCGCGTGACAGTTTCTCGATGGAATGCCCCCTCGCCGTACCAGCGCACGCCAAGAAGCCGATACTCGACACAGCTCTCGATCTTCACGGCATCCCGACGCTGGGTGACTAGTTCGGTCAGCGCGACATGCGGCCAGGCACTACTCATCGAAGCCCTCGATCCCGGCTGCGGCGAGGATGGCGAGCATGCGCTGCTCGGTCTTCTGGCGCTCTGCTCGGGCGATGTTGTAGGTGTCGATGAGGGTGCCGAGGTCTTCCTGCTCGGCGGCGACCTGCTTGATGTAACGGCCGATGTTGAGGTCGTACTCGTTCGCCACGATCTCCATGGTGGGGACGAATCGCGCCGCGAGTCCTCCTTCTCCGTCGGGGTCCACCGGGTTGCCGTCGGCGTCGAGTTTCGAGTGGTAGGCGGTCACGACGTCGGCGATGTCGGCGTCAGTGAGGATGTTGCGATTCTTGGCCTTGGTAAACCGCTTGGAGGCGTCGATGAACAACACGCCGCCCCGCCGCTCCGGGGCCTTGGTGCCGTGTGCACGGAACACCAGGATCGCCGTGGGGATGCTGGTGTTGTAGAAGAGGTTGGCAGGCAGGCCAATGACCGCTTCGAGCAGGTCGTCGTCCAGGACACGCTGACGGATGGCTGCTTCCTGGCCGCCGCGGAAGAGGACACCGTGCGGCAAGACGACGCCGGCGCGCCCCTTCATCGGGCCCATGCTGGCGATCATGTGCTGCACGAACGCCCAGTCCGCCGACGACTGCGGGGCGACCCCGCCGAGGGCGCGCGGGTCATTGGTCCAGGGCTTCCACTTCAGGCTGTAGGGCGGGTTAGCGACGATCACATCGAACTGCGCGACGGACCCGTCCGGCTTCTTGAAGCGCGGGTCCTTCAGGGTGTCGCCGACCTCGACCTGGAACTGGGTGAGATTGTGCATGAAGAGGTTCATGCGTGCCACACCCGCAGTGTCCGCTACGGCCTCCTGCCCATACAGGCTGAGCGTGTAGCCCCGCCCGCCGTGGGCCTTCAGGAGGTTCGCGGAGGCGATGAGCATGCCGCCCGACCCACACGTCGGGTCGTACACCGACTCGAAGCCCTTGGGGTCCAGGATCTCGATGATCAGCTCGACGACCTCGCGCGGAGTGAAGAACTGGCCGGCGCGGGTGCCGGACCCATCGGAGAACCGCTTCAGCAGGTACTCGTACGCCCCACCGAGCACGTCGTGGGACATGTTGCCCTCATGCATCTTCGGGGTGCGGTCCATCGCCTGCATCACCGCCGCCAACACCTCCCCCGACAGCACCTCTTCGGAGGTCCAGGTCATGGCCCCGAACAGGCGGGAGAACTTGTCAGGGTTAGCCGTCTCGATGGCCTGCAGGGATGCCCGGACCCTCTGGCCGAGACCGGGCTGGGTGATGGTGGCGAGGATGGACGTCCAGGAGGCGCGACGCTCCTGGACGGTGCCAGGGTGGATGAACGGGATCTCGAACGACTGGTAGTCGCGGTACTCGATCTCGCGAGCTTCCTCGGCGGAGAGGTCGTCCAGGCCCTCGTTGTCGGCCAGGAACTCCTGGTGGTGGTGCTCCCAGGTGTCCGACAGGTACTTCCAGAACATCAGCGGGAAGACGACCGAGGAGTACTGCGCTTCGGGCATCGCCACGCGCAGCTCGTCGGCGGCGTCCCACAACCGGTTCTCGATCTCCTGCTGGGTCACTGCCATCAGTCGGGGGGTGTCCTTGCTCGTCAAGAGGGTGGCGACCCGAAGGCCGTGGTATTCCTGCTGGTCACCCAATGGGCGTGCTCGACATGTACACGCCGGGCGTGTCCTGCTGGGTGAACCCACGCGGGGCGTCGTATCCCTTACGGGCGACTCGCCAACGATATCCCTCCCCTAGGACAAACAAACGGCGCGGCCAACAGTGGCCAGACGTCCCCCGCTTGTTGGTCTTCTTCCCGATCCAGCACACTGCCCGCCTGAGCCACGCCGTCGAACTCCTCGGCCAGGCAAGCGCCATGGTGGCCGTCCCATCTTCGGCAACCTTCCGCACCTTGGGGGAACCTCACCCCTCCGTTACAGGCCTGCGGCCTTGCGGAACTCGGTGCGCCTGCCGCGAGGCTGACCCTCGCGAGGGATGGCGTCGGAGAGTCCCTGGCGTACCTTCCGCGGCAGGGATGCCACTGCCGCACCCAACGCCCGCGTGGCCTCAGGGTCCGCTCCGTAAATGACTGGGGCGAGGCGGCTGACCAAGTCGGCCGGTGCGCTCGCGGGCTTTGCCTCGGCGAGAGCCCCGATTACCGCTGCGGCGCGCCGGGCCGCGTACTGGTCCTCGGAAGCTGTCCGCAGGGCCATGTCCCACACGCCAGCAGGATCGGTCGAGGCGTCGACGGCCACCCGGACAAGGTGGGCGTCCACGTCCCCACTGTGGATCAGGCTCTGCATGTAACTGGTGAGCGACGCGTTAAGGGCGGGGTTGTCGGCACACAGCTTGAACAGGTCCTCGATGTGGTCGCCTGCCCGATGAATGGCTTCGGTCAGCATGTCACCCGGGATTTGCGCGGCGTGGGAGGCGAGATCAGGGCAGCGGCCACGGGCGACGGCCAGCATGTCCACCTGCACCTGCCGCTCGGCGCGCGGCCAAAGCCGGGCTGCCCAGGCCCAAACCGCGTCGTTGCCGTGCGGGATGTGTGAGGCCAGACGCGTGCCCAGGGAGGAGTCCCGGACGTCCTGGCGCTCGGCTCCGCGCACCGCGAGGTCCCGGGACTGCGGGGTGACGGAGGCCCACTGCTGGTCGATATGGGCGATCCAGAACTGGTGGATCTGCGGGTCATCCAGGTATCGGGCGGCGAAGTCAACCGGGGCGGCGACATGGCCCTGGTTCACGCTGGCCTGAAGGCGTTCCAGTATCGCTGGCAGGCTCGACTGTCGGGTCGACGGATCCGCCAACAGCGTGTGGAGGCACACGAGGAGTTCCCCATGCACTCCGGACAGAGGTGCAGGGCCCACCATTGGAACGGGCAGGTGCTGGGCCAGGGTTGCGACCAGTTGCCCGGCCCGGGCCGCGCCGCGCTTGGTGGCAAGGACGGACGAGAGCCCGAGCCTGGCCAGCCGGCCGGCATCGCTGTCTTCGGGCAGCGGGGCGACGAGGACGTCGAGGGCCATCTGCGCGGACCGCAGCACGGGACCCGACTCGGCATCATCAGTCGCCTGCAGGTAGGACGCGAGCATGGTGAAGATGGTGGTGAGGATGTCGGCATCGAGCTCCGGTTGGGCGGAGCGGAGTTGAGTCAAAATCAGCGTCATGAAACCGGCTCCATCGTGCTGCGGCAGCCTGGGCAGGAGTCGAGACATGGCCTGCGCAAGTTCCATCCCAGTCAGAGCCACCTGGGCGAACACGACAAAGATCACATCGTTGCAGGTGGCATTGGTGTTTGGTGCAGGCTGCGGGCCGACTGTCGGAAGCCACTTCTCCAGCAGTTCTTGCGTCCTCAGTGACGTGGCCATGTCCTCGTCGTCGTGGAGGAACTGCGCGAGCTGGCATGCCAGCCAGCCGCCCAGCGTAACCCCATGACGCGGTGCGGCGGTGGGCGAGATCACGGCGGCAAGGGCTTCGTCATCCAGAAGCTGCCCCCAGCTGTCGGCGGGCAGAACCAACTCATCCAGCACCGCGACACGTCGCTGCTTGCAGACGGCCGAGACGGTGTCCCAGTCTGTCATCAGGCCGCGGATGACATTGCGGTCCCAGCGGTGAACTTGGGCATGCGTGCGCGCCAGGTCGACCGCGAAATCAAGGGTGTCGGGGGTACCGTGACTGGCAGCCATCGCGAGCAGGGCACCATAGGCCGACGCAGGCCAGGACTCGCGGTGCCGCCCTGGCTCGGTCCACCGTTCCAACTCCAACTCCGAACCGGAGACGGTCAGGTCGGCAAAGTACTTCTCCACGGCGCCCGCCAACATAGGCGCGAACGCCATGTCTGCGGGAACATCTAGCAGGGCCGACGCCCACTGCCCGGCCTCGTCTGGATCGCCGGGTTTGGCCGTCAACTCTTCGACCAGCAGGGACAGATAGGCAGCTGGTATGGAAGATAGAAGCGGTACCCATGCACGGATGGGCACCGCGTCGGGCGCCTCGACACGGCGACGCGCGAGTTGTTCAGTGAGCGCCGTCAGCTCCGGCCGGGCCGCCTCCGCTCCCGCTTCTGGGGCCGCGGCGATCAGGTCGGGGAGGCTGCCCAGGGCCAGAACGGTGGCCGCCACCGCGTTGTCCAAGGCCAGTCCGGGTCTCAGGCCGGCCAGGGTGTTCCTGACCGCGCCGAGCACGTGGCGACGCTGCCCGACGTCCACGAGCCGCTGGCCCAGCGCCTCACTGTCCCGCTGCTGCAGTTCCAGGGCGATCGCCTGGGCGTTTTCGCTGCCTAGATCACGGCTCGCTGGCGTGGACCCCAACGTGATGAGAGCGTTGAGCTGCGGCGGACGGTGGTTTCGCGTCCTCCAGGCGGTGGCCCTCAGATACGCCAGCCCCGGCCACTCATCCGTGTTCAGGCCCGCCGTGGGTAGGTCAGGAGACTTTAGGAAGTCGCGCAGCAAGGGGTCGTTGAGTGCGTCCTGTGAGCCGAGAAGCGCGTCGTCCAGCAAGGACAGCAGCACGGTCTCCCGCCGAATGCGGTCGTACAGCGTCCGGTGGTCGCTGCGCAGCACCACCAGGCGGGCGAGCTCCAGCGGGAAGCCGGTGACCTCGCCGGGTGCGATGCGGGCAGCCCGGCCAGGGGACGGGCGTTCCCTGCGGTGCGCGAGCCCGTAATCGGTGAGGAACGCGTTCACCAGGCGGATGGCGTGCCGTGGTTCCCGGACCTGGGGGTGCACGAGCGTCTCAAGCACGCTGCGGGTCGCCCCGATGCCGCCGACGTAGCCCACGAGCGGGTGCTCGTCCGGGTGTACAAGGAGGTGCTCGGCGTACTCGAGCAGGTCGTGGTCGTGGTGCGCCGGCAGCGTGATTCGCACCGAGAAGAGCTTGTTCAGGTACTCCTGGGCTGCTTCCTCGGTGGCCTTGCGCCTGCCTTCCTGAGTGCCGGCTGGGGCGGCGCGGTGGGCCAGGCCTGGGTGCACACCCATGATCGCCTCGCGGACGATGTCCTCGTCGCACGAGATGATGAAGACCGGATTGAGGGCACTGTGTGCTCCTGCCAGGAGCAGGCTGCGGATGGTCGCGAGTGCCTCCAGTACCTCGTCCGCGTTCAGCCGGTCAATGTCGTCGATGGCGATGACCAGGCGCTTCAGTTTGCGCTGGTGGATCTCGTCGATGAGGCGGGAGAACACCTGCTCCAGTTCGTCCGTCGAATCCGGCCTCGGGGTGGTGACCGAGATGTCGTACGCACGGAACGCCTGAATGGCCCCGTCCTTGGCCGCGCCGATTGCCGCGACGACGATCGATGCGCTGGACAGAACCGCAGTGACCGGCGCAGCGCCCTTGGATGCAAACCACCTCCACGGAACGACCCCGTGCCCCAGGCCGAGGAGGTGGCCCACGAACACTGCCGCCATCCCCAGCAGCCACACCACTGCGAGCACCCCGGCGATCCACCCCGCCCCCGCCCGGGCCATGGATATGTAACGTCCCGCGCCGGGCTTGCCCGGGCGGTGTGCGTTCGGTGTCGGCCGCGGAAGGGTCCGCTGACGGGATCCCTCAAGGCACGCACGCTCAGTGTCCAGCGTCTCATCGCTGATCAACTTCTCGCGATGAGCAGCTCCCAGAAGCCCGTAAAGCATGGCGCGCGCACGTGCTGTCCCGCTGTGGTGCTCGGCACTGACCTGAAGCACAGCCAGCTTGTTGTCCACTCGTAGATGCTCAGCGAGTAGGCGCACCACCGAGGACTTGCCGCTTCCAAACGGCCCCAGCAGGCCGACAGCGGTGGGATGTTGGACGCTGCGTACGAGTTCGGCGAGCTGCAGGGCCACCGAGTGATGGTCGAAGCGGTCCTGCTCCCTGGTGGAGATCGACGCGTCCTCGATCAACCACGAACGCGATCCACGAGACAAGCCCCTCGCCTCCACTTTCCACCCGCCTCGGCATGGTTGGGTCATCGTAGGCCTCGCCACGGACAAGCGCGCCCAAATTGACCACACCACCGACTTCCCACCAGTCACGCCATCAGCCGCGACGTTCATAACGTGCCGCGTGGTGGTCCCGGTGTTGCCGTCTGGGCCGCCGGATTCGGGGTAGAACGGGCTGTGGTTCAGGACCAGCTCGG
Organism: Kitasatospora sp. NPDC048722; assembly: GCF_040650235.1. NCBI lineage: Bacteria > Bacillati > Actinomycetota > Actinomycetes > Kitasatosporales > Streptomycetaceae > Kitasatospora > Kitasatospora sp. NPDC048722. Next base: position 49,994 of record NZ_JBEZGX010000020.1, on the reverse strand, counting down.
CGGTGCTGTCAGTGTTCAGGTCGAGGACAGCGGCTTCGGTATCGAGCGGGTTGTAGCGAACAAGCCTTCATCTGAAGGGTATTCACTTCATGCGCTCGTGATTCAAGGCTTCGTCGACGCCGACAGAGCCTTGATGGACAGCCGGACTCTGAAATCTGTGTAAGGCCGGCTCCTGCTCTAAAGCTCGCGCAGGCCGACCAAGACTCGTCCGATCAGTAGCGGGTCGGAGACTGGGCCAGAAGGTTCGGCTGGCTGCCCACGCTCATTGGCCTTCGTGTGGCCTGGGGCGGACTGCCCGGAACCGTAATGGAGAAGTTCGGCCCAGACGACCTTCCCGGCCGCCGTGGTGGGGTAGTAGCCCCAGCGGTTGGCCATCTCGCTCACCAGGAACAGTCCGCGTCCACCAGTGGCCTCCACACCCACCTCCCGCCGTACTGGCGGCCGGGGATCACGGTCGGCGACCTGGACGAGCAAGCCCGTTCCTGTCAGCTGGAGGGTGAGGGTGAACGTGCCGACGTCGGCCAGGCTCGGGTATCCGGTGTTCTGCGGCTCGTTGTCGACTGGATGGCGGACCGCGTTGGTGGTGAGCTCGGAGACGATGAGGTTGGTCGTCTCGATGACGGCGTCCGGGATCCGCCATCGGCGCAGGATGTCGGCTGTGTGCCGGCGGGCCCAGGGGACCGCGTTGGGGGTGTCGGCCAAGGTCAGGTGGCTGATATACGGATGGCCTTGAGACATGAGGTGCCTCCCGCTCGGGGCTGCCTAGGCGTGCGGGTGCCTGCTGCTGGCGTTGATCAGGTGGTCCCGCCGTCCCGTGGTGGCCGGGCTCGCTTCGGCCACCACGGGCAGAGGTCCTATGCGCTCCCGTGCGGATCGCTCGCGGGTTACGCGCCTCTCGGGGCTACTTCGTGGCGATCACGTAGACGCTGGCCCACTGCCGCTTCGGGTTGGCCATCGCCGGATCGAAGGTCCACGGCTCGACGGTGCGGAAGCCAGCCTCGGTGAAGAGCTGGGCGAGCTTCTCGTGGTCGTACGCCCAGTAGTGGGGGTTGTAGGTCGGGTCGTCGTCCTGGTCGCGGAAGACGTAGTTGATGAGGTCGAGGTAGGTGTTGATGTCGCCTCGGCACTGCCGCTTGGCGTACCACCGGTCGATCATCTCGGCGGCCCGGTCCGGCGGTGCCGGGTACTGGTTCAGGACGAAGGCAGCGTCGGGGACGCCAGTGATGAGCTGGCCGCCGGGCGTGAGGACGCGGTGGGCCTCGCGGGCGTAGTACTTGGCGGAGCGCGGGTAGTCGATGTGCTCCAGGAAGTGCTCGGAGAAGATCGTCTCGGCGCTGGCGTCGGAGAGCGGGATGCCCTCGCGTACGTCCCACAGGAGGTCAGCCGGCGGGACGATGTCGATGTTGAAGAAGCCGTCGATGCGGTGTCCGCCGCCGCCGATCTGGACCTTGGCGGGGCTGGGCTTGAGGACGCAGTCGGGCAGGGCCACGACGCTGGCCCGGTGGTGCCGGTGCAGCTCGACTTCCTTGACGGTCGCTCGGAGGGTGCGGGCGAGGCCGTGCGTGGTCGCGGGTGAGTCAAGGGCCTGGTCGAGTTGGGCGAGGAGGGCGGTTATCTGCTGGTCGTGCGGGCTCATCGGGGTCTCGCTTCCTGGGTCGCCTGGGTGGTGGTCAGGTGGTTCGGGAGCTGAGCTGGTCGATCGTCCATAGGCCCAGCCCGTTGCCGGGGTGGTGCAGGCCGCCGTCCGTGAAGTCGGTGTAGAAGTGTTCGACGGGTTCGGGCAGGTGGAACGGGGCCACTTGAAGGTTGAGCGGGCGCCAGTGGGTGTCCGTGGTGTCGCGGTTCTCGGCCTCGCCGACGTAGGTGGTGGCGAGCAGGTAGGTCGAGCGGCTGGCCGTCACGCGGTCGAGGAACGTGAGCACCTCGTGGTGGGTGAGGTGGACGAGGCAGTCTCGTGCGATGACGAGGTCCGCGGCCGGGATGTCGTCCCTGCTCAGGTCGGCCTGTCGGAAGGAGATGCGCTCGCTGCCGTGCCGTTCCTGGTTGAGCTGGACGAGGTCGGGGACGACGTCGAGGCCGAGGTAGGCGTCCAGCTGGTCGAACCCGTCAACACGGCGGATCCAGTTGACGTCGCCGCATCCGGCATCCGTGACGGTGCGGATCGGGTAGCGCGCGAGGACCGAGGCGAGGGAGGCCCGGACGGCCTCGGTCTGGCGCATCTCGGAGCCGGGCCCGGAGACCGACTCGGGTGATCCCCAGTGGTTGGTGCGGTAGATCTCGGTGAAGAGCGCCTCGGCGGGCTGGCTGGGCGCCGGCCAGTCGGTGGTAGATGGGGTGGTGGGGCCGGGCGTGGACATGCGTCTCCTCCGCGATCGGTCGTCGAGGGGCGTGGGGCAGCGGTCAGCGGCTGCTGTTGCGCATGAGCGTGTACTTGATGTCGACCAGGCGCGGCGCGATGCTGAGCGCCAGCTGCTCGGTCGGGTGGAGGTGCCCGGCGTTGTCCGGCTCGGCACGCCAGACGCGGTAGTCCAGGTTCGGGTAGGCGGGGTTGATGCCAATCTCGCCCTTGGGCATCGTGCCGTTGAACGGCGCGACGATGTCCATGTGGTTCCAGTAGTTCCAGGCTTGCAGGGCCTTGTGCTGGTCGAAGTAGAAGTAGAAGTCGGGGTAGCGGCCGAAGCTGCGGAGTTCGCGGTGGATGAGGTGGCCGAGCAGCGGGCCGAGTTGGGTGGCGAGGCTGTCGAACTCCCAGCGCGTGCGGTGCCAGGCTTCAGGCACCTGCCCGCTGGTGAAGAGCCGGGCCGCCACGAGGTAGCTGATCCGCTCGACCATGTACGCGCGGGCGTGGTCAGCGTCGATGGTCGGGTCCACCCGCTGCAGAAGTGCCGCCAGCTGCTGCGGGCGGGGACGGAACCTGGCGAGGTTGAACTTGCCAGCCATGTCGGGGAAGGAGGCGAACAGCATCTCCTTGTAGAGCCAGTTGTTGAACTCCCCGAGGTCGGCCAGCTGCCGGGTTCGTGCAGAGGTGGAGTGGAGCATCAGGTACTCGGCGAGGGCCTCGAAGTAGAGGTAGCCGAGGATCGGCAGCCGGGGGATGGCTGCATCCAGCAGCTGCAGGAAGCCCTCCGTGGCCACGGTCGAGCCCTGGTAGACGATGCCGGCGGCCAGGGCCAGGAATGCGGCCGAGTTCTTGATCCGGCCGACGACGGTCTCGCGCAGGTGGTGACGCTCGGTCTTGCTGAGCAGGTACTCCAGGTCGGTGTAGATCTGCAGGTGGATCGAGCCCAGCCGCAGGTAGTCCACGCCCGCCAATCCGCGGTACGCCTGGGGCGGCGCGGTGACCTCGAAGATCAGCGGCGTGGGTGCGCGTCCGCCCAGGCCGACCCTGGCGAGGGAGGCGGGGGCCTCCTTGGTGAGGACGTAGGCGGCCAGGTTGTGCATGCGGAAGCCGTGCTCGGTCGCTGTGAGCGGCGCGCAGTAGATGCTGCCGACGAGGCATCCGCCGGAGGGGTAGAGCACCCCCTCCTCGCTGATCTCTTCCAGGGCGTGGGTGACGTGGAGCAGGTGCAGCTTGCCGTCGCTGCTCAGGCTGTCGAAGAGCGCGTTCTTTCGGAGCAGGCTGCCGTTCGGCGTCTCGTCGGTCAGGCGCTTGTGCCAGACGGCTGTCTGGGCTGCCAGCGGGTCGGCCTGCCCGGCGTCGGGCAGCAGCGCGGAGTCGAAGAAGGCGTGTGCGTCGGCCCACAGGTCGTAGGCGTCGCGGAGGCTCACGACTACACCAGTCCCTTCTCGGCGAGTGCGTACAGGACGGCTTCGGCGCTGCTGGCTCCGGCGAGGTGAGCGGTCTCGGAGACGACGATGAGGTCGAAGGCCACGGCGCGGAGCTGGTCGAAGGCCGGCTCACGAACGTGTTGCGCGTCGGGCCACCAGCTGAGCTTCGGCAGGCGGTAACGGTCGAGCGCATCTGCCGCCTTGACCAAGTCGCAGATGAGCCCGGCGCGGTGGTAGTCGGCCTGGTCGTCCAAGCAGAAGGCGCCGTACGGCACGTCGTGCAGGCGGATGGCGGTTGCTGCCTGGATGATCCGCCGAGGCGTTGCCAGCAAGCCGAAGTGGGTCCAGACAGTGTCGGCGTTGGCGGCCAACCAGACGGCGGCACGAGCACCGTGGCCACGGTCGTCCTGATCGTGCACGCGCTGGCAGTCGTGGACGGCTGCTGCCAGGACGACCGTGGCGGTCTCGGTGTCGTCCAGCTCGTGGATCTCAGCGAGCAGAGCGGCCAGTGCGGCGGTCCGCATGCTGTGCCTGAGACCGTGGAGCGAGTCGTGGAGGCGAGGGTCCGCCAGCCACGTTTCCGGAAGGGCGGACCGGCTCAGGAGGTGCTTCGAGGCCGGCCGCAGGGGCGGCGGCCAGGCCGCGCCGAGGTCGGGCCGGTTGGCCTTGATCCACTCAACGGTTGCCGGGTCCATGTACTGGTGGTGCGGCAGCTGCCTTCGGGCAGCCAGGTCGACCAGACTCATGGTCGTCGGGGTCGTGCTCATCTGTGCCCACCCCCTTCTGGTGGTCTACCGCGGTGACGTGCTCCTACCGGATCGGCGCGGCCTGTGCCTCGCGGGCCTTGCGCTCCTGCTCGGCGGCCTCGAAGGCGGCGGCGAAGTCGGCCAGCTCCTGCTCGCTCATCAGCGTCACGCCGAGCTCGGCGGCGACGTCGACGATCTGGGCGGACGCCTCGTCGCGGGCGGCGTCCGAGGCACCGTCGTCGAGCAGCACCTCGAACTCGGCGTGATAGCCCCATGCCTCGCTCCACTTGAGGGCGATCTCCACGCCCTGAAAGCGGAAGTTGTGGCGGAAGTTGAACGCCTCGTGCATCGCGGACTCGAAGCCGAGCGCGTTGAACACCTTCACGGCCGCCGGGACGTCCTCTCGGGCGATCGCGAATTCGGTCTCGTGGAAGGCGGCGCCCTGGCCGATCTTGCTCCCCTTGAGGGTGATCTTGGCGGTGCCGGCAGCCGTGTTGTCCGTGACCTTCAGCAGCTGCTCGGGCAGCACGTAGAAGTAGATGTGCTTTGCGTCGTCGCCCAGGTCCTCGCCGTCCTTCCGCAGGCGGTCCATGAGCTGGGCGTGGGTCTCCTTGTCGAAGCGGGCGCGCATCTCGATCTCGACAGCCACGGTCGTGTCTCCTCGTTTCAGGCATGGCGAATCCAGCCGAACCAAGGCGGGGTGGCCCCTGGCTGGTCCGGATGGGCGGTATGGAGTTGGTGGTGGAGCCGGGTGGTGCGGCGGGCCGTCACTTCACCGGCCGCACCACCCGAGATGGATCAGCCCAGGTCGCCGAAGCGCTCGCGGATCACGCCGGCGTGCAGGTAGTTCGGCAGCGGGACGCCGCCGACCGCCACGCGGGTGGTCGCCACCTGGTCCTCGGTCTCGTTCGGGAAGCCCTCCAGGAGCTGGAGGCACTGCTGGACCCACTCGCGGGACTTGGGCCAGTCCCCGGCGTCACGGAGGCGGACCGCCAGCGCGTAGGCGGTCTCGGTGGCCGCCCAGCGGTCGGTCGCCAGCTCGCGCTGGAAGATCGACTCCAGCTCCTCGGCGGAGGCCAGGCGGGTCTGGTTGGTCATGGTGCCCTCTCAGATCGGACGGTGGTGCCCCGGTAGTGGTCAACGCAGCGGCGTCTCAGCGGTGACGCCGCGATCGGCCTAGTTAGTGAAGATCTCGGCCAGCGTGCGGTACTCGTGCAGCTCGTCCTTGTCGAACCACAGCTCGACTTCCTGCGCGGCCTCCTCCTTGTTGCCGGAGGCGTGGACCAGGTTGGCCACGGCCTTGCCGACTGCCACGCTGCCCGCAGAGCTCATGTGCGAGAGGTCACCGCGGATCGTGCCGGCCGGAGCCTGGTTCGGGTAGGTGCTGCCCACGATCTTCCGAACGGTGGCGATGGCGTCGTAGCCCTCCAGTACCAGGGCGATGACCGGCCCCTGCTGCATGAAGGTGGCGGTGAGGTTGTAGACCTCTGCCCCGAGCCGCTCTTCGAGGTCGAAGTAGTGCTTGCGGGTGAACTCCTCGTCCATCCACTTCATCTTGACGCCGACGATCTTCAGCGCGGCATCCTCGAAGCGCGAGATGATCCGGCCTCCGAGGCCGCGCACCAGCGCGTCGGGCTTGAGCAGGACGAGCGTGCGCTCGACCGTGTGGACCTGGTCCTCGGCCATCAGTTCCCTTTCAGCTTGCTGGCATTCAGACATGACGAACGATCAGCCCGTCATGAACTGAGGTTACCGGCGCTGGCGAGCCACTTTCGGCGCTCCGGCCTACCCCCCGAACGGGTGAACCCTGCTCGGTCCGGCGGCATTCGATCCGCCGCCCTGTCGGCACGGCGGTCTCGCGGGCGCAATCGCCCAACTCACTGTCCTGCTTCGGGTACTCACCTAGAATCTCCGAGGGGATCGGCGTGTGTGTCCTGTTGCTCCCAGGCGCTTCCAGAGCTCAAGTTGCCTAGATGAGCCTGGCCTTGGGGTGCCGACCGCAAGTCTTCCGGTATCCACGCCGCGCAGCGATGAAGCGCCAGTGCAGTCGATGTGCATCTTCGACGCACGCCTCCTGCACTGCAGCGACCACGACGGAGAGGGAACGGCGTTGGACGTCATCGAGGTCTGGAGCGGTCGTTACGCCTGCTTGCTCCAGTCCGCCCTCCGCCTCACCAACGAGGCTTTCGCCAATCAGCTCGGGATCGCGGTGAGAACGGTGGCCACATGGCACGCCGATTCCTCCGTTGTGCCGCGAGCCGAGATGCAGCAGCTCCTCGACGCCGCACACGAGAGAGCTTCCGACGCAGCTCGTCAGCGCTTCGCCCTCCTGGCAGCGAAAGAACGCGGCGACGGAGCCTCCGAGTCCGGCACGCCAGCTGCGCAGGCCCTGCGGGTGGCCATCGCGGTTGTCCTCCGGCAGGGCGATGTGCTGCTGGTCTGCCGGCGCGACGACGACGCGTCCGGGATCACCTGGCAGTTCCCTGCTGGGGTGATCAAGCCCGGCGCGAAGCCGGAGACCGCTACCGTCCGGGAGACGCTGGACGAGACCGGGGTTCACTGTGCTGTCCGCGGGAGCCTCGGCAGCCGTGTCCACCCCGTGACGGGCGTGCTGTGCGAGTACTTCCTGTGCGAGTACCTGGCTGGCGAGGCAACCAACAGCGACGCCGTCGAGAACGTCGACGTGATGTGGGTTCCTCGAAACTCGGTGACCCGCTTCATCGACGCCGATACGATCTTCCCACCCATCCTGGCCGCCCTGGAGGAGCAGACGTGACACAGCAGACTGCGGAGGAACGCCCGGGTATTGCCGCCGCGATCGTGGTCCATGAAGGCCGCGTCCTGATGGTGAGGCGGCGGGTGAGCGAGGGCCAGCTCTCCTGGCAGTTCCCGGCCGGTGAGATCGAGGCTGGCGAGTCGCCCGAGGAGGCGGCTGTCCGTGAGACGGCGGAGGAGACCGGACTGGCTGTGGCCGCCGTCAAGCTCCTGGGCGAGCGGGTGCATCCGAAGACCGGTCGGCTGATGTCGTATACGGCCTGCGAGGCCGTCAGCGGCACCGCCGAAGTGGTCGACACGGACGAGCTGGACCAGCTCGCGTGGGTGGCTCTCGCCGAGATCCCCGAGTATGTGCCGTACGGGCTCTTCGAGCCGGTGCAGGCGTACCTGGACATTGTGCTCACTGCCTGACCGAGGCTCAGGCTCTACGGGCGGTCACCCAGCGGGTGGCCGCCCGTAGAGCTGTTGGTCTAGTCCCAGGTGGTGCCGGCGAGCAGGCCGTCGAAGGCGAGTGCCCGCATGGCGATGTTGTAGTCGTCCCACTCGTCCCACTCGTGTTCGGGCGCGGTGAAGTGCAGGTCGAAGTAGGCGCGGGTGAGGTCGGGCTCGTGCCATTCGGCCGCGCAGCGGCAGCGGACGAAGACCTGGTGGCGGACGTTGAGGAGGAGCCAGTCCCGGCGGGCACGGCAATTGGGACAGGTGATGGGGATGCCCCGGGCGTCGAGTTCGCCGGCGTGGGGGACGGCACGGATGACGGCTCTGTGGTGGCCGTCGTGGCCGGTGCTGGGGTTGGTCAAGTGGTGCCCTTCGATGGCGGTGACGGTTGGCAAGCACACAAGACGCACGGCGGCCGGGATGGTTCCCGGCCGCCGAAGAAGACATCGAAGCGACATCTGTGCGCACGGGCGTTCCTGTGGCTGGGTAGGCGGGGCTCGAGGCATCGGGTGTTTCCGGTCGGGGTCAGCGTCGGCGGGTGGGGTCGTTGGCGGCCCTGGTGCCGGTCGGCACGGCGGGTGTTGTGGGTGCGGGTGTCGGGGTGGTGCGGCTGCCGGTGCGGGCGCGTGCGGCCTGGGTGCGCTGGTCGATGCGGTCGCTGGTGGCGTTGCGCAGGCGCCAGAGGAGGACTTCGGCGGGTCGGTCGGCGCTGGTGAGCTCCCGTTGCTGGGCGGCCTCGGCGAGGGCTCGGCGGGGTGGTTGGCCGGAGGATTCGGCCTGGGCGAGCGCGGTGGCCAGGGCGGGCCAGGAAGGGTCGGCGAGGATGCGCTGGGCGTGGTCGGGGACGGCGGCCTGAACCTGGGCGGCGAGGCGGTCGGTGGTCTTGGGAGTGGGGGTGCGGCGGGTGAGGTCGGCGATGACCGGCTCGGCCGTCTGCCGGTAGGCGGTTCGCAGGTGGACGAGGGACTGCTGGGCGGCGTGGGCTTGCTGCTGGTGGCCTCGGGTCTGGTGCCAGCGGGCAATGGCGATCACGACGAAGACGGCGGTGGACAGCAGGGCAGCGGCCGTGGCGCCGTCATCGCCGGAGCCGGCGGTGTGCAGGAGTTGCTTGGCGGCGGTGCGGAGGGCTGCGGCCTGATGGTGTTCGGCACGGACCTTGGATCGGGTGGCGCGGTTGAACGCGGTTGCGGCGGCTCGTAGTTCGGCGCGGGTTTGGGCGGGTGCGGTGAGGGCGGCGGTGTGGAGGAGTTCGCCGAAAGCGGCGGCCTGGGCCTGGACGACGGTGTCGAACGCGTCGACGTCGGGCACGTCGGGGTGGTGTTGGTCCTGGTAGGCGAAGCGGGCGGTCTCCCGCAGGGTGGTCTCGGCCTGTCGCCAGCGGTCCGGTTCGACCGTGCCCCGTGCGGGCGTGGTGGGCTGCTGGGCGGCGAGGCGTTCGCGCAGGCGGTTGATGGACAGGTCGGGGGAGAGCTTGGAGCCGCCGAAGTAGACGGGTTTGCCTTGGGCGTTGACGTCGCCAGGGCGGGCGAGGCTGTAGCCGATGACGTCGCCGCTCTCGGGTCCGATGCGGTAGCGGACCTGGATGCCGAGGGCGGTGAGGGTGGAGAAGTACTCCTGCTCGTCGCGGACGGCGGCGGCGACGGCTTGGGCCTGTTCCTGCAGCCGCTCCTTCGCGGTCTGCTGGTAGCCGGTCCGCTGGGCCTTGGCCTGCTCGGCGCTGGTGGGCATCGGGGCAGCGGTGTGGTCGCCGGAGTTGAGCTGGCGCAGGCCGAGTTCCTTCTCGATCTTGCGGCACTCGGCCTGGGCCCGTTGGCCGTCGCGCTTGTTGCGGGGCCGGCGGCCGTCCTCGCGGACGCTGGTGGCCATGATGTGGATGTGGTCGTCGGCGTGCCGGACCGCGATCCACCGGCAGCCCTTGTCGTCGCCATCGGGGGCGATGCCAGTGGCGTGGACGATCCGGCGGGCGACCTCGGCCCACTCGGCGTCGGTGAGGTAGCGGTCGCCGGGTGCGGTGCGGACGGGGCAGTGCCACACGTGTTGCGGGACCTTCGCGCCTTGGCGGCGTTCGCGGGCGCGGACGGGCTGGTCGAGGTAGTCGGCCAGTTGGTCGAGGAACTGGTGGTGTTGGTCGAGGGGAGCGCGGCCGGGGTCGGGCAGTCCGGGCATGGCGAACGCGGCGACGATGTGCGGATCGGTGTGCTCGTCGCGCCGGCCGGGGCCGAAGAGGTAGGAGAGCAGACCGCGGGTGCGCGAGCCGGTGGAGACGTCAGGCACCACGGCGACCTCCCGGCAGGACGCGCTGGTAGGCATGGAGAGCCTCGGTGGCGCAGGCATCGAGCTTGTCCAGGACTTCCATGGCCCGCTCGGGGATCGGACCGCTGTAGACCTCGACCATGAGCTGGTTGAGGTTGTTGCCGGCTCGGTCGATTGCCCGCTGGTGGGTGCCGATCGCCTCGGTGAGGAGGGCGATGGCCTCGTAGTCGGGCATGGGGACGAACGCATCGAGGCGGCCGGTCCGCATGTACGCCTGGGCGACACTCATGGCGGAATCCGCGAGGAACGCGGATCGAGAGCGCTTGAGCTTCGTGGCGACGAAGTCGAGCAGTTCCTTCTCGGCCGGCTCGACCGAGCAGGTGATCTGGTCGTCGCGCTTGGTTCCGGAACGCGGCCGGTACATGCGTTCGGCAAGCGGGGTGGTGTTGTCGTCCACCGGAAGTGCGGGGCGGTCGAGAACCGGAACGCGCTCGTGGATGAACTCGGCAGGGGTCACGGTCGGCGCTTCACGCACGACGCGGTCGTCGGCGTCGGCACGCTCGGCGTCGATGTCGCTGCACGGCTCGGCGTCGCGCGGGGGAAGTTCGTCCTGGTCATGGCCGCCCTCGGTCATGACCTCCTGGTCCGGCGCGCCCTCGCGCCGGTCCTGCCCCGCCACCCCTGGGGCGGGGTCAAGCGCAAAGTCCGCGGCGCCAACGGCGTTGTGGACTTTGCCCCAGCTTGCTCCGTCGTCGTCGTGACCCTGGCCGGTCCAGGGCAGGGCCTGCTTGACGCGGGCGAATATGCCACCACGTCCGGGCTTGTCGCTGCCGGTTCCCCGGTGCTGGGCTTCCTGCTCGGGCGTGGCGGAAGCAGGGGCGAGGTGGTGCTGCTGGTCGGGCACGGGGATCTTCCGGTTCTTCTGTGAGGGCAGGTGTTGTCGGCTGGTGGGGCGTTCGCCGGATGCGGGGCGATGGTCCGGCGGAAGAGGGGTTTGGCGGTGCCGGAGTTCCGCTGTAGACGTCGCCGGTTCAGGACTTCCGGGGTCTCCGGATGGACGCTGGGGGGAGTTCCGGTGAGCGTCGGTCAGCTTCGATGAGGGGCCGCTCGCCCGGTCCGGAAGCGGTCCGGTGCTCGGGCGAGCGGCGGGGCCTCAGGCCGCCGATGCGCTGGCTTGCGCGTCGGCCTGCCGGGCGGCCTGTTCGTCCTTAAAGCGCTGGGTCAGCTTGCCGAGGCGGTCGCTGGCGATGGGTATGCCGGCCTCGCGCAGGACTGTCCTGATCACAGCCTGGGTGGGGCCGTGCTCCTGGACGGCAGGCCGGACGATCTCGGCCAGCTCGTCCATCGAGGCGGCGGGCTTGCGGCCGGTGCGCTTGGTGCCCACCACCGGTTCCCGACTGTCGGGCCGGACGTCGTCGTCGGACTCGAGCATCGGTTCGTCGGCAGGCAGGTCATCCTGCTCCGCGTCCGTCACCGGTGCGGACTCGGTTGCCGGTGCAGGACCGGGGTGTTCGCGGAGCGGGAGTTCGCCCTCGGCGCTCTTCGAGTCGGTGGCGGTCGCGGTGGTGTTGTGGGCGAGGAGGGTGCCGCCGAAGAAGGCGAGGGCGGGCCATCCGGCGACCAGGATCCGCAGCCAGGCGGGGACGTGGGCGAGGTCGAGGAGTCCGGCGGTGGCGACGTTCGCGCCGAGGGAGGCGGTCAGGGCGATGGCGAACCAGGTCCAGGCGGTGCCGGCGGGGTGGCCGGTGGTGCGCAGGGTCCGCATGCGGTGCCAGGCGGCGACGAGCAGCAGGTCGACCGAGACGGGGTAGGCCCAGGCTTTCCAGCCGTACTGTCCGGCGGCTTCGGCGATGTCGTGGAGGTGGGCGAAGGACAGGGCGCCTGCGATGGCGGCCTGTACGAGGACGGCGTCCGGGCGGGGCAGACGCGGTGAGGTGGTGGCGGTCATGCGGAAGGTGGTCCTCGCGGGTCGGGCGGTGGTGGTTTGTGGGATTGCCGTCTTTGCCGTCTTGCCGTCTTGGTGCTGCGGGACGGTCTCTGGGCCGGGGCGGGCTCGGCTGCCCGGGTGGTGCCGTGGACACGGCGGAGTTCGGGTTCGGGACGGTGCGGTATCCGTCTTGGGACTCGTATCCGTCCCGAAGCCAAGGCCTTTGACCTGCGGTTTTACGGCAGGGACGGCTGGGACGGCACAAGACGGATGTGTTTCCCGTCCCGGCCAGGGCCCGCCGCTCGCGCCCCGGACGGGGTCGGCGGCGGGCCGCTGGTGAGAGTGGACGGCTGCCGTCTTGGCGTGGGCCTTATCCGTCTTGGTACGGATGCCGTTGCAGTCTTGGGGTGCCGTTCCGTCTTGGCGGCAGGTGCGGTGACCTGCGGTGTTACGGCTGGGACGGCAGGGACGGCATTGCGGGGAGGGTGGTCAGCCTCTGCTGCCCGCTGCGGTGGCGGTCACGGGGTGGACTGCGGGGCAGTAGCGCCGCCAGGCGTCGAGGAACTTGTTGCGCAGGTAGCCCTTGCGCTGGGTTCCGTCGGGCATGCGGACGTTGCCGGAGGAGATGCCGAACTCGCGGAGCATCGCGCCGAGGCCGCGCGGGGTCAGCCCGCCTCGGCTGGTCTCGGCCCAGGGGGCCTCGGGGTCGCCGTTGAGGGTGAACAGCAGTTGGTCGGTGGCGATGCTGTCCGGCTCACCGGCGGCGTGGAAGATCCGCCGGATGTCCGCGAGGATCCGCGCGCTGCCGGGGTTGTCCTCCTCGGTCTGGACCTCGGCGTCGACCATGCGCTTGCACGCCTGGCGAGCCAGGCGAGGCCAGGGGCCTCCAGCGAGGTCGGCGATGATCACCAGCGGTTCCCAGGTGTCGGCGGCACGGTCCTCGACCGGCATGGCGGGCTCCAGGCGCAGGGCCTGGTCGGCGAGCGGTGCCGCCCAACGGGCGATCTTGTCGCGGATCGCGTGCAGGGCTGGCCGGTCCCGCTGTGTGCGGTACGGGGCGACGCGCTCGCCCTCGGCTCGGCGGCGCATGCGGATCACGATCGAGCGGTCCATGATCGTGTCGGGGAGGTCGCCGATGCCGGCGATGGCCGCCATGGCGAAGGTGGGGAACTTGCGCGGGGTGTGGTCGTTGCCGACCACCCGCAGCACGTAGCGGTCGCGCTGGTGCCCGGCGTTGAGCAGGCCGCGCATCTCCTCGTTCTTCTCCGCCGCCTTCGGGCTGCCGAAGATCGTGTCCGCCTCGTCCACCAGCAGGGTGGGCGGCTCCTCGCTGATCGTGCGGAAGATGGCGGCCGGAGAAGAGTTCACCGTCAGCATCGGCTGGTGGACCGTCTCGGCGAGCACGTCGAGCAGGCGGGACTTGCCGCAGCGCTTGGCCGGGCCGACAACGGCCAGGCGCGGGGCGTGCTGCCACGAGCACTGCAGGTGGGTTGCGGCGACCCACAGCGTGGTGGCGTCCAGGGCCTGGTCGGAGGGAAGGATCACGAACTTCGCGATCTGGGCCCTCAGCTGCGCGAGCAGGTCGGCGCCCTCGGTCGCCTCGGTGTCGGGCATCAGGTCGGTCCCGTCCGGGATGGTGGGCTCGGCAGGCGCCGCCTCAGCCTCGCGTCCACAGGCTGTGGACGCAGGCGCCGACCGTTGACCCGACAGGAAGGATCCGGGCTCGCCCGGCGTGGCAACCGGCGGCCAACTCACGGTGGAAGCTGCCGGATCGGATCCGTGGGACGTAGACTCCATGCTGAAGCTCCAGACTGGGACGCGGGACCTGATCCGTCGCGCGCCGCCGATGAAGGTCGTGGGTAAGGACTTCGCCTGGCCCTCGGTGTTCGCAGCACCGGGGGCCTTCGTGCGCCCTGGGGCGGTCGGGCCGGAGATCCTGGCCCTCTCAACTCGCAGGGACTGCTTGCACCTTGGCGGTGGCCCCTCAGCGGCCTCGGCCGCCGAGGGACCACGAACGTACGGTCATGCCGCTGGAAGATCCACTCCAATCGGGCAAGTACGCCCACGGCAGACAGGCTTGTGGATCGGGCTCTCACCACGTCAAGCTGCATCAGCCGCCGAACCTTTGCCGAGCGCCCCGTCGATGCCGAGCAGGCGCAGAAGGTCCGCTGTGATCACGCGGTACTTCTTGCCCAGCCGCAGGACCCGGCAGGGGTAGGCGCCAAGGCGGGCCAGCTCGTAGCCCTTGCTCCGCCCGAGGCCGATGGCCCGGTTGGCGGTGTCGAGGTCGATGGCCGCCGGCAGCCTGAGAAGTTCGGCCCGACCCATCCCCTGCGCCGTCGCCGATATGTCATCAGTTCGCACATGAACTCCAAATCTGAGCTTCCCCTGGACGGGGGCTGCGGCGGAGTGCCGCAACGGATAAGAGCTTTCCAGTGGCTACTGTGTCGATATGACACAACGCCGCGAGGAACACTGGTCCACCGACGACGAAGACGCGCCCGACTGGCCCGAACGGATCACCAAGGACGTGATCCGAGCAATCACTCGAAGGAGGCAAGACCTTGGACTGTCCGCGCAGGATGTGGCCGACGAAACAGGGGACTTGGGCTACGAAGTCCCCCGGAACGTCATCGCCAACTGGGAGTCCGGCAGGCGCAAGACGATCACGATTCCCGAGCTGATCGTCGTGGCCGAGGCCCTGGACATCGCACCGGTCGAGCTGCTCTTCTCCCCAGCCCTCGGCGGCCGGGTCGACTACCTGCCAGAGATGCCCAGCGACCGCTGGTCGGCGCTCACCCACTTCACGGGAGAGGCCCGCCACTCGCTCGGGATGTACCGGCTCCGCCTCTACCGGGAGCACGAACGGATCTGGCAAGAGCTCCAGGAGGAACATCACGACGCGTTCCAGCTGGAATTCAAATTGTTCCGGGAGGAATGGCCTCCCGGCTCGCAGGAAAAACTCGACGCTTTCGTCGCCGCCGTCCGCGAGCGGCTTCAACCCGTCAGGGCACACCTGCGCGAGATCGGCCTGGAAGTCCCGCACCTCGCACCGAGGCTCGACTTCCTCGACGCCGAGCTTCCCCCGCTGAAGACCGATACCGATCTGGAGGACGAATGAAGGGTTCCACCTACCACCGCTGCTACTGCCGCGACGCTGAGACCGGAAAGCCGCTCGGCAAAGCGTGCCCGAAGGCCGGCAGCCGTAAGCACGGCTCCTACTCCATACGCCAGGAGCTGCCCAACGCCGAGGACGGCACCCGCCGTTCGTTCAACCGCGCCGGCTACGAGACGCTGAAGGAGGCGCAGGCCGACCTCGACCACGTTCGCGGCCTGCTCGCCCTCGGCAAGGAGGATCTCGACGACCTGGCCCTGGTCGCCGAGCTCCTGGTGAAGGTCGCCGACGAGAAGGCCCAGCTGCCCGACATCGAGGAGACCCGCAACCGCCTGAAGACCGGTCAGGACCTCTCGACCCGCGTCACCGTGGGCGAGTGGCTCGACACCTGGCTGGCCAGCAAGAAGATCCGCAAGTCCGGCCTCACCCGCTACGAGTGCGACGTCCGGGTGCACCTCAAGCCCCGCATCGGGCACATCCGCGTCGACCGGCTGCGGGTGAGCACGCTCGCCGAGATGTTCACGGCCATCGCCGACGCCAACGAGGAGATCCTGGAGAACAACGCCCTGCGGCACACGCTGAAGGCCGAGCTCGCCACGGTGCCGATCAAGGGCGCGGAGAACCGCGCCCGCCGCAAGGCTCTGCGCACCGAACTCGCCGAGATGCCGCCCTTCCGACGCACGACCGGCGCCGCCACCCGCCAGCGCATCCGGGCCACGCTCCGGACCGCCCTGAACGACGCGATCCCCGAGGGCCTGATCACCCTCAACCCGGCCGCCCACGTCAAGCTCGACCCGGCCGCCAAGCCGAAGGCTCTGGTCTGGACGCCGGAGCGAGTCACCCAGTGGCAGGCGACCGGCGTGAAGCCCTCCCCCGTGATGGTCTGGACGCCGCAGCAGACCGGCTCGTTTCTCGACTTCGTTGCTGCCGACCGCCTGTACGCGATGTGGCACGTGATCGCCTTCCGCGGGCTTCGCCGGGGCGAGGCGTGCGGCCAGCTGTGGTCCGAGACCAACCTCGACAACGGCTCGCTGACCGTGACGGCCCAGCTCGTGCAGGACGGCTGGGAGGTCGAGGAGTCCGACCCCAAGACCGACGGGAGCTTCCGGACCGTGGCGCTGGACGACGACACGGTGGCCGTCCTGCGACGCCACCGCGAGCGGCAGCAGAAGGAGCGGGCCGACTGGGGGCCGGCCTGGAAGGACACCTGCCGGGTCTTCACCAACGAGGATGGTTCCTGGCTCCACCCGGGCAAGGTCACCGAGATGTTCGAGCGGCTCGTGACCGCGTCCGGCCTGCCGCCGATCCGCCTGCACGACCTCCGCCACGGCGCGGCCACCCTCGCGCTCGCAGGAGGAGTCGACATGAAGGTGGTGTCCGACATGCTCGGCCACTCCTCTATCAAGATCACCTCGGACATTTACACCAGCGTCCTGCCCGAGATCGCCAAGGACGCCGCCGAGGCCGCCGCGAAGCTCGTCCCCCTCCAGCGGAAGACCGAAGCCGAGGCTCACGCCAAGGCCGCAGCCAAAGCGGAGAAGGCCAAGCGGAAGGCGGCGAAGAAGGCGAAGTCCAAGGCCAAGAAGGCCAAGGCCTAACCCAAGATCAACACTGGCGCTCACGCATCGCTCACGCAAGCGATCTTGTAGCGCACCACTGACGCCTGCTCACATGCCAAGAAACGGCAAAAGGCCCAGGTCACGGGCTATGTGACCTGGGCCTTCACTGAGCCGCCTATGGGATTCGAACCCATGACCTACGCATTACGAGTGCGTTGCTCTGGCCAACTGAGCTAAGGCGGCGCTGTTGCCGCATGTGCTGGCAACGCGGGCCAGTCTACACAGGTTCGCGGGTGATCCGTACCGGGATATCGCGGCGGGGGTCAGGCGGAGGAGACCGCGAGCTTGGCGGCGAAGCCGGCGAAGAGGACGGCGACCCCGCTGGTGAGGGTGGCGGAGAGCCGCTTGCGGCGGCGGAAGGCGGTGGCGAGGGTGGTGCCGGCGAAGATCAGCAGGGTGAGGTAGAGGAAGCTGAAGGTCTGCAGGATCCCGCCGAGCAGGGCGAAGGAGAACGCCGGCTGGCCGTAGGACGGATCGACGAACTGCGTGAAGAAGGACAGCAGGAACAGGATCGCCTTCGGGTTCAGCAGGCTGATCACGAGCGCGCGCCGGAACGGCCGCTCGACGGTCCCGGTCACCTGCTCGTCCGCCGTCGTGCCGGGGTCGGCGGCGGCGCGGTGTTCGCGCCACAGCTGGCGGGCCGCGCGGAGCATGCCGAAGCCGATCCAGAGCAGGTAGGCCGCGCCGCCGAACTTGACCACCGCGAAGACGGCCGGGTTGGCCTTCAGCAGCGAGGCGGCGCCCAGCGAGGTGAGGCTGATGAGGGTGAAGTCACCGACGAAGACGCCGGCGGCGGCCCGGTAGCCGGTCCGGACGCCCTTGCGGGCGGCGACGGACAGCACGTACAGGGAGTTGGGGCCGGGCAGCAGGACGATGACGAGGGCGCCGATGACGTACGTCGCCAGGTTGTTGACACCGAGCACGGTGCACTCCGGGGAGAGGAGAGGGCGGGGAGGCGCTCATCGTAACGTCGTACCGGTGATCGATTGAAGCGGAAACTACCTGGTGGGACGGCCCCCGATCCCCTACCGGCCGCAGCGCTTGCCCTGCTCCGGCGGTTCACCGGTCAGCAGGTAGTGGTTGACCGCGCCGTCCACGCACGCGTTGTGCCGCCCGTACGCGGTGTGCCCGTCCCCGTCGTAGGTGAGCAGCCGCCCGGACTCCAGCTGGCCCGCCAGCGCCTGGGCCCACGCGTACGGCGTGGCGGGGTCGCGGGTGGTGCCGACGACGACGATGGGGGCGGCACCCGCGGCCCGCACCGTGTGCGCCGAGCCGGTGGCCTTCACCGGCCAGTAGGCGCAGGTCAGCGCCATCCACGCCATGTCGCGCCCGAAGTGGGGCGAGGCGTGCTCGAAGTCCGGCACCGCCCGCCGGACGTCCTCCGGGCCGGAGAAGGGCGCGGGCAGGTCGAGGCAGTTCACGGCTGTGTTGGCGAACATCAGGTTGGGGTAGGAGCCGTCCGGCTCGCGCCCGTAGTACGAGTCCGAGAGCTTCAGCAGGCCGGTGCCGTCCCCGGCCCCGGCGTCGGTGAGCGCGCTGCGCAGCTTGGGCCAGAGGAAGTCGGCGTACATCGCTTCGAGGACGCCCGTGGTGGCCTGGGCGTGGCTGAGACGGCGGCCGCCGTCGGTGGTGGCCAGCGGCTGGGCGCGGACGGCCGCCAGCAGCGCCGCGAGCCGGTCGCCGGCCTCCTGCTCGGTGCGGCCGAGCGGGCAGTCGTCGCGCCGGGCGCAGTCCTTGGCGAAGGCCGCCCAGGCGGTCTCGAAGCCGCCGGCCTGGGTCCGGTTGCCGGCCACGGAGTCGAGGGACGGGTCCATCGCGCCGTCCAGGACGAGCCGCCCGACCCGGGCGGGGAAGAGCCCGGCGTACGTGGCGCCCAGGAACGTGCCGTAGGACTTGCCGACGTAGCTGAGCCGCTCGTCGCCGAGGAGCGCGCGCAGCACGTCCATGTCGCGGGCGGCCTCGACGGTGCTGACGTGGCCGAGCGCCGCGCCGGCACGCTCCTGGCAGCCCTCGGCGAACTCCTTGTCGGCGGCCACCAGGGCGTCGACCTCGCGCTGGTCGGCGGGGGTGAAGCCGACGGACGTGAAGGCGTCCATCCGGTCACCGCTCAGACAGGTGACGGGGCTGCTGCGGCCGACGCCGCGCGGGTCGAGCCCGACGAGGTCGTACCGGGCGCGGACCCCGCCGTCGTACGTCCGGGCGGCGGCCTCCACGTACTCGACCGCAGACCCGCCGGGCCCGCCCGGGTTGAGCAGCAGCGAGCCGATCCGGCCCCCGGCCGCCGCGGCCCCCGCGCCGGGGATCGCCGGGGCGCGGACGGCCGCCAGGGAAAGGTCGCCGTCACCGGGCCGGCCGTAGTCGACCGGCACCTTGAAGCTGGTGCACTCGAACCCGTCGTCGCACGGCTGCCACGCCAGCCGCTGCGCGTAGTACGAACCGAGCTCGGCGGGTACCTCGGCGGGCAGCGGCTCCAGCGGCGTGACCCCGGCGGGTGGTGAACCCGGCGACGACCCGGGCGACGAACCCCGGGCCGCCCCGCCGCCCGACCCGGGCGCGCCCGCACTGCACCCGCCCGCCAACAGCCCGGCCGCGACGAGCGCTGCGGCCAGTACCCGCCCGGTGGCCTTCATCCGGATCCCTTCGATTCCATCCGCTCCACTTCGCCCGGACCGGCCGACCAACGGCGACCGCCCGGCACCCGCCCGGGGTACCGGGCAGCGCAGTGCCCGCCGAAAGCGCAGCTCAGGAGGCCTTCCCCAGCGTGTCGGCCAGGTACTGCGCCGCCTGCCGCACGAGCCGCAGCCGCTCCCGGTCGGGCGTGAAGTCCTGCACGTTGTCCGAGATCCGCACGTCCGCCTTGGCCGCGGGACCGGCCCCGCCGTGCAGCGCGGCCTGGAGCTTGCGCGCCGCGTCGAGCCCGGCGGTGTCCGCCTTCGCGGCGGCGAGCATCAGCTTCGCCGCCGTCCCCGTGGGCGCCTCCGCACCGGCCTGGGTGAGCGCGGCGGCGTCGTACCGCCCGGAGACGGCCGCCGCGGCGCCGTACAGGTCCGGGCGGGCCAGCCCGGCCGCCGCGGCGCACGGCGCGCCGCCCTCGACGCCGAGGGTGCCCCAGGAGGCCGGGCCGGGCGGCATGGCGCGGAAGGTGGCGGCGATGGTGGTGCGCAGCGCCGCGTCGTCGGCGACGGCCTGCGGGGCGGCGGCGACGAGGTCGCAGGGGTGCGCGGTGCCGTTCGGCGCCTCGGGGGCGACCAGGATGAACGGCCGCGCCTTGCCGGTCTGCAGGGCCGAGCCGATGCCCTCGAAGACGTCCGGGACCTCGGCGTCGGCGGTCTTGCGCGGGGTCGCGGCCTGCATCACGACGACCGGGAAACGGGCGTTCGGCTCCTTGGCGTACTGCGGCGGCAGCCAGACCCGGACGTTGCGCGGCTTGCCGTCCGGCCCGAGCACGGCGGACTGCAGCAGCTCCCCGCCGCCCGGGTGGCCGACGCTGTCGAACCGACTCGGCACGGCGGCCGGCGACGTCGCCGCCGCGGCCTGGGCCACGGCGGCCTCCGCCGTGGGCGGCACCGCCTGCTGCCGGGCGCCGACACCCTGCGCCCCGCCGGCGGCCGCCGCGTCCACGGCGGGCTCCGCGCGCTCCGCCGGCTCCTCGTCGGTCCGGGTCATGCCGCCGAACGCGCCGAAGGCGGTGAGCAGCGTCAGCGCCGTGACGCACACCCCGCAGACCATCGCCCCGGCCGCCCGCAGCAGCATCGGCCACCGGTCGCCGGCCAGCTCGTACGCCTGGGCGGCCCTTAGGTCGCGCCAGCGCTGGTGGGCCCCGCGGGCCAGCCAGAGGCCGCCGAGGGCGGCCGCCAACAGGGGGATGACGAGGAGCGAGCGGACCACGGAACGCACCACCTAGGGCGGAGGACCGGACGACCGGGGCGGACCCGGCGCCGTACGGGACGCGACGGCCCCGGCAGCGGGGCGCAGTCGGCCCCCAGCGTGCGGGACGACCCGGCGGTCACACGCGGGTGTGCCCGGCGCGTATCGCCCGTTCACTCGAAGGTGGGACACCGGGGTAGGGCGGGAAGCGGAACGCGCCCGCCCTCGGAACGGCCCGCGCGCCGCCGTGAGCGCCTCAGCCCGCGCGCAGCGCCACCGTCATCGCCTCGACCGCGAGCAGCGGGTCGACGTTGCGGTCCAGCGCCCGGCGGCACGCGAGCACCGCCTCGATGCGGCGCAGCGTGCCCTCCGCCGGGCCCGCCTGGGCGACCCGGTTCAGCGCCTGCCGCTGGTCCTCGTTGGCCAGCGCGCCGGTGGAGCCGAGCTGGAGCGCGAGCACGTCGCGGTAGAAGCCGAGCAGGTCGAGCAGCGCGACGCCGAGTGTCTCGCGGCGGGTGCGGGTGGCCCGGCTCTTCTGCCGCTTCTCCAGCTCCTTGACCGCACCGGCCATGCCGCGCGGCGCCTTGCCGCCCTCGGCGGCGCCGTAGACGGCCTTCAGGTCGTCGGTCTCCTTGGCGTCCTGCGTCTCGGCGAGCGCCTCGGCGTCGGCCTTGGCCGTGTCCACCAGGCGCTGGGCCGCGGCCAGGCAGCCGCCGATGTCGGAGACCTCCAGGGGGATCCGCAGCACCTCGGTGCGCCGGGTCCTGGCCTGGTCGTCGACGGCCAGGCGGCGCGA
Organism: Kitasatospora sp. NPDC048722; assembly: GCF_040650235.1. NCBI lineage: Bacteria > Bacillati > Actinomycetota > Actinomycetes > Kitasatosporales > Streptomycetaceae > Kitasatospora > Kitasatospora sp. NPDC048722. The sequence continues at coordinate 28,693 of NZ_JBEZGX010000020.1, read as the reverse complement.
GCGCTCGACGTCGCCCTGTCCGGCGAGCGCGGCCAGGCGCGCGGTGTCCGGGTCGACGCCGTCGCGGCGGACCAGCATGTCGGCGACCGCCTCGGCGGCCGGGGTGCGCAGGACGAGCAGGCGGCAGCGCGAGCGGATGGTCGGCAGGACGTCCTGGACGGAGGGCGCGCAGAGCAGCCAGACCGTACGGGGGGAGGGCTCCTCGACGCCCTTGAGCAGCGCGTTCGCGGCGGCCTCGGTGAGCCGGTGCGCGGCGTCCACGAGGATCACCGACCAGCGCCCGCCGGTCGGGTAGCTGGAGGCGCGCAGCACGAGGTCGCGCATGTCGCCGACACCGATCGACAGCCCGTCGGTCCGGACGTACTTCACGTCCGCGTGGCTGCCGGCGAGCACGGTGTGGCAGCCCTCGCAGAACCCGCACCCGGGCGTGCCGCCGAGCGCGAGGTCCGGACTGGTGCACTGGAGCGCCGCGGCGAACGACCGCGCGGCCGTGACCTGCCCGGCCCCGGGCGGCCCGGTGAACAGCCAGGCATGCGTCATCAGGGAGGCGTTGGCCCCCTCCGCCTGGCCGGCGCCGCGGCCGACCGTCACCATCGCTCCGGCCGCCCTGGCGGCGGCGGTCAGCTGCTCGACCACCCGCTCCTGGCCCACCAGGTCGTCCCAGACGGCCACTGCTGCTCCCAAGCTCGGTACGGCTGCGCTCCGCCGTCGAGCATACGTGCCCGCCCCGACACCCACTGCGCCGTCCGGGCGACGCACCACCCACCGGCCTGCACACCCGCACCGACCCGAACCACCCCTGCCCCCTCCCCGCCCAAGGCGAGAGGGTGCGCTGCGGGAGGGGGTGGCCGCGGAGAGGGGCATGGCATGACGGGTGATTGTCAGACTGCCAGCGGCGAGACCCCCACAGAGTCGGCAGTCGGAAAATCATCCAGCCCCCGGAGCGGCCACCCCCGGAGCGGCCACCCCCGGCGAAACCCACCCACCCGAAAGCCCACGACCACACCCCGAGCCCCGCGCAGCGAAACCCGCAGCACGGAATCAGCTCCGGCGCCCCCAACGACGGCCCTTGCCCTTGCCCGGGTCGTCGCCGTCGCCCTCCGAACCAGTACCTGCGCTCGCGCCCGCTCCGCCACGCGGAGCCTGCGGCTCCTGGCCGGGTCCACCGCCCCGCTCCCAGCGGGACCACTCGTCACGCGAGCCGAGCAGCGTGTCGGTGAGGCTCGGGAGGTCGTCCATCGGCGTCTCCTCGGCCCAGTCCGGCCGCTGGCGCGGCTCTGCGGCGTCGGCCGGGGCCTGCCCCTCGCCGACCACCGGAAGCTCGCGGGTGGTCTCCGCGGGCTCCTCGCGCCACAGGCCCGGGGGGACCCGGTCCTCGGCCCGGCCGGGCTCGACCTTCGGCAGCACCGCAGTCCGGTCGGCCTCGGCCGGCACCTTCGGCAGCACGGCGGTCTCGTCCGCCGCAGCCGGGCCGCCCGGCACCCGCGGCAACACAGCCGTCTCGTCCACCGAACCGGCCGAACCGGGCGGAACGGGCGGGGCAGGCGGAACCGCCGGAAGCTTGGCGGTCTGCTCCGCGGCCGACTGCCGGTCCCGCAACGACAGCTCGCGGGTGGTCTCGTCCGCCTCCCCCGAAGCACCCGGAGCACCCGGAGCACCGGGAACGCCCGCCGCCCCCAGGCCCTTCGGCGCCCGCAGCTGCGTGGTGGCCGCGTCCTGCGCACGCCCCGCCGCCGTCTCGGCCGCCGCAGCGGCCTCCGCAGCCGCGGCGAGCGCGGCCGCCTGGGCCAGCCGGGCCTCCTCGGCGCGCTGCAGTGCCTCCTCAGCACGGCGGCGCTGCTCCTCGCGCTGGAGCTCCCGCTGCCGCTGGAGTTCCGCCTGCGCGGCCGCCTCGGCGGCGAGCCGCTTGCGCTCGGCGGCCTCGGCGGCGAGGCGGGCCTCCTCCTCGGCCTTGCGGCGCGCCTCTTCCTCGGCCCGTCGGCGGGCTTCCTCCTCGGCGCGGCGCCGCGCCTCCTCCTCGGCCTTGCGGCGGGCCTCGGCGGCGACCCGCTCGGCCTCCTCCTTGGCCAGCCGCTCCTTCTCCGCCTGCTCGGCCCGCAGCTGCTCCAGGAGCTCCAGCCGCTTGCGCTCGGCGGCCTCCGCTTCGGCCTTCTTCCGGGCCTCCTCGGCGGCACGCCGTTCGGCCTCCTCCCGCGCGAGCCGCTCCTGCTCGGCGCGGGCGGCCTTCTCCTTCTCGGAGAGGGGCAGCTCGCGGTCGAGCCGGTGGCGGATCGCGGTGGTGACGAAGCCGGGCGCCTGGCTGCCGTCGACGACCAGGTAGCGCGCCGGGTCGGCCGCCGCGAGGGCGAGGAAGCCGGCCCGGACCCGCTGGTGGAACTCGGTCGGCTCGGACTCCAGCCGGTCCAGCGCCTCGGTGAAGCGCTCCCGGGCCTTGGTCGGGTCGACGTCCAGGACGACGGTCAGGTCGGGAACCAGACCGCCGGTGGCCCAGCGGGAGATCCGGGCGACCTCGGTCGCGGCGAGGTCGCGCCCGGCGCCCTGGTAGGCGATGGACGAGTCCATGTACCGGTCGGTGATGACGACGGCGCCGCGCGCGAGGGCGGGACGGATGACGTTCTCGACGTGCTCGGCGCGGTCGGCCGCGTAGATGAGGGCCTCGGCGCGGTGCGAGAGGCCGGTGTTGCCGACGTCCAGGACGAGGCCGCGCAGCCGCTGCCCGACCGGGCTGCCGCCGGGCTCGCGGGTCAGCACGACCTCGTGGCCCTTGCCGCGGATCCACTCGGCGAGCGCCTGGGCCTGGGTGGACTTGCCGGCGCCGTCGCCGCCCTCCAGGGCGATGAAGAACCCGGTGCCGGTGGTGCGGTGCGCCGCCGGGCCGCTGCCGCCGCGCACGGCGTCGACCAGGTCGCGGCCGAACGGGGCGGTGCCGCGCCGGTCGTCGGTCTTGACCAGCACGACGGCGGCGAGCACCAGGGTGAGCAGGCCGGCGGTGGCGACGGCGAGGGCCGCGCCGCCGTGGATGAAGGTGAACGAGCCGGGCTCGACCGTGCCGTACTCGACGTCGCCGTAGGCGCCGGCGATCAGCGGGACGGCGACCAACGCGGCGCCGACGACGGCCCGCAGCACCGCGTACAGGTGCTCGGTGACCTTGGGCAGCCGGGCCTCCTCGACCTCCTGGGCGAGCAGGGTGCGCCCGGCCGAGACGACGATCCCGGCGGCGAGACCGGCCAGCACGGTGAGCAGGAGGACCAGGACGTAGTCGAGCACGAGCCCGGCCAGGATCAGGGTCACGCCCTCGGTGATCAGCGCCAGCGCGAGCAGCCGGCGGCGGGAGAGGGCGGGCAGGGTGGCCCGGGTGAGGCGGACGCCGGCGGCCGGCGCGCCGGTGGCGGCGAGCACGAGCAGGCCGTAGCCGATCGGCCCGGCCCGGTGCTCGGCGGCGGTGAGCAGCGCGAGGGCGGCGACGCCGGCCATCGAGGCGTAGGCGGCGGCGACGGCGAAGGTGAAGTAGGGGGCGCTGCCGGTGCGGCCCTTCTTGAGGGCGGGGCCGGGGGTGGCGTCGGTCGGGGCGCGCAGGCCCTGCAGCGGTGAGTACGGGGCGACGGCGACCGGGCCGACGGCCAGCTGCTGGAGGTAGCCGCGGACCGCGGAGGCGGTGAACAGGCCGGCCGCGCCGAGGGCGGCGAAGGTCACCTGGTGGGCCCGGAGCCAGTCCGAGCCGAGCGCCGCGAAGATGTTGTTGAACAGGGTGAGGACCACCAGGCCGACGGCGGCGAGCGGCAGGCAGACCCAGCCGGTGAACCGGTCGACGCTCCGGACGGTCTCCAGGTGGGCCGCGGACGGCCGCTGCTCGGCGAGGGGCGCGTACGGGTCGGCCGGCGGCAGCAGGCCGGGGACGGCGGCGTCCTTGGCGACGGCCCACACGCGCTCGGCGGCGCCGGTCACGAAGACGGTGGCGAGCAGGACGTACGCGGCGGCGCCGGACGGCTTCGGGCCGGAGCCGAGCCACACGATCCACCACGGCGCGACGCCGATCAGCACGGCGCGCAGCGCGTCGGCGCCGAACAGCGTCCAGCGCCGGTCCAGCTTGCCGGCGACCAGCCGGTGCACCGGTCCGAGCAGCAGGACGCCGGCGACCATGGTGGCCGCCAGCCGCGCGGCGAAGACCGCGGCGACGGCGAAGGCCAGGCTGCGCGGCAGGTCGCCGAAGCCGCCGCCGAGGGCGGCCGCGATCACGGTGAGCGCGAGCAGCACCAGCAGGCCGAGCCGGTCGGCGGTGCCGCCGATCAGCTGGTTGGTCCACAGCCGCCGGTAGGACCGCGTGCGCAGCAGCGCACGGGCCCGCTCCACCGGGGTTCCGGCGGGCGCGACCTCGGGCAGGTCGGGTGTGGCGGCTCTGGCGGCCGGGGCGGCGCTGGGGGTGGGCTGCTCCTCGCTCGTCATACGGTCAGCGTAGCGGTCGGGGGTTGGCCGGAAAGAGACGAACGACGTTCCGGATCGGGCTCATCACCGGGTTGTGACGATCCCCGCACACACACCCGCCGTCCCCGAACGGTCCCGGCCCCTTTCCTCGCACGCCCCCTGCCCCCTCCCCGGGCCCGCTGCCGGCCCTCCCCCGAAGAGCCGTTGCTCCTCCCGGGCCCACCGCACCGCCTCCCCCGAACGGCCCAGACGGCGTTCACCGGAAACGCCTCGGGCCCGCGCCCCCGGTGAAGGGGGCACGGGCCCGGGAGCCGCCGGCGGAGGATCAGCCCTCGTCGGTGGCCGTGGCCTTGCTCGTGGCGGTCTTGCTCGCGGTGGTCTTCTTCGCCGCCGTCTTCTTCGCCGCAGCCGTGGTGGTCTTCTTGGCGGCGGTCTTCTTGGCGGCCGTCTTCGTGGCGGCGGCCGTGGTGGTCTTCTTGGCCGCCGTCTTGGTGGTGGCCTTCTTCGCCGGGGCCTTCTTCGCCGTCTTCTTCACCGGCCCGCGCGCCCGCTTCTCGGCCAGGAGCTCGTAGCCGCGCTCCGGCGTGATCGAGGCGACGTCGTCGTCCTTGCGCAGCGTGGCGTTGGTCTCGCCGTCCGTCACGTACGGCCCGAAGCGGCCGTCCTTGACCACGACCGGCCGCTCGCTGACCGGGTCGGTGCCGAGCTCGCGCAGCGGCGGGGCGGCGGCGGCCCGGCCGCGCTGCTTGGGCTGCGCGTAGATCGCCAGCGCCTCGTCGAGGGTGATCGTGAAGAGCTGGTCCTCGCTCGTGAGCGAGCGCGAGTCGGTGCCGCGCTTGAGGTACGGGCCGTAGCGGCCGTTCTGGGCGGTGATCTCGACGCCCTCGGCGTCCGCCCCGACCACGCGCGGCAGCGAGAGCAGCCGCAGCGCGTCCTCCAGGGTGACGGTGTCCAGCGACATCGTCTGGAACAGCGAGGCAGTGCGCGCCTTGACCGCGTTCTTGCCGGTCTTCGGCGTGCCCTCGGGCAGGATCTCGGTCACGTACGGGCCGTAGCGGCCGTCCTTGGCGACCAGCATGTTGCCGCTGACGGGGTCCTGGCCGAGCTCGAAGTCGCCGCTGGGCTTGGCCAGCAGTTCCTCGGCCAGCTCGACGGTGAGCTCGTCCGGCGGCAGGTCGTCCGGGATGTCGGCGCGCTGGCCGGGCTCGCCCTCGACGGCGGAGGCGCGCTCGACGTAGGGGCCGTAGCGGCCGACCCGCAGCGTGATCTCGTCGTTGACCCGGAACGAGCTGATCTCGCGGGCGTCGATCGCGCCGAGGTCGGTGACGAGCTCCTTCAGGCCGCCCAGGTGGTCGCCGTCGCCGTTCCCGGCGTCGGCGGCGCGCCCGGTCTCGACTCCCTCGCCCTCACCGAAGTAGAAGCGCTTCAGCCACGGCACGGACTGCGCCTCGCCGGCGGCGATCCGGTCGAGGTCGTCCTCCATCTTCGCGGTGAAGTCGTAGTCGACCAGCCGGCCGAAGTGCTTCTCCAGCAGGTTGACCACGGCGAAGGACAGGAAGGAGGGGACGAGCGCCGTCCCCTTCTTGAAGACGTACCGGCGCTGGATGATCGTGTCGATGATCGACGCGTACGTGGAGGGGCGACCGATCTCCCGGTCCTCCAGCTCCTTGACCAGCGAGGCCTCGGTGTAGCGAGCCGGCGGCTTGGTCGCGTGGCCCTCGGGGGTGAGCTGCTCGGCGGACAGCGGGTCGCCCTGGGCGACCTGCGGCAGCCGGCGCTCGCGGTCGTCGAGCTCGGCGTTCGGGTCGTCCGCGCCCTCGACGTAGGCCTTGAGGAAGCCGTGGAAGGTGATGATCTTGCCGGAGGCGGAGAACTCGACGTCCCGGCCGTCGGCGGAGGTGCCGCCGACCCGGACGGTGACGGACTGGCCGACCGCGTCCTTCATCTGGGAGGCGACGGTGCGCATCCAGATCAGCTCGTACAGCCTGAAGTCGTCGCCGCTCAGGCCGGTCTCGGCCGGGGTCCGGAAGCGGTCGCCGGAGGGGCGGACGGCCTCGTGCGCCTCCTGGGCGTTCTTGACCTTGCTGGCGTAGGTGCGCGGGGCGTCCGGCAGGTAGTCGGCCCCGTACAACTGGGTGACCTGGGCACGGGCGGCGGAGACCGCGGTGTCCGACAGCGTGGTCGAGTCGGTGCGCATATAGGTGATGAAGCCGTTCTCGTACAGCTTCTGGGCCACCTGCATGGTCCGCTTGGCGCCGAAGCCCAGCTTGCGGCTGGCCTCCTGCTGGAGCGTGGTGGTGCGGAACGGCGCGTACGGCGAGCGGCGGTACGGCTTGGACTCGACGCTGCGGACGCCGAACGAGGTCCGTTCCAGGGCGGCGGCCAGCTGGCGTGCGGCCTGCTCGTCCAGGTGGAGGGTGTTGGTGCTGGCGGCCTTCAGCCGGCCGTCCGAACCGAAGTCGCGACCGCTGGCGATCCGCTTGCCGTCGACGCTCGACAGCCGGGCGCCGAAGGTCTCCGGGTTGGCGGCGTCGGCCGGGGTGCGGCCGGTGCCGAAGGTGCCGACGAGGTCCCAGTAGGACGCGCTGCGGAAGGCCATCCGTTCGCGCTCGCGCTCGACCACCAGGCGGGTCGCGACGGACTGCACGCGGCCGGCCGAGAGCTTCGGCATGACCTTCTTCCACAGCACCGGCGAGACCTCGAAGCCGTAGAGGCGGTCGAGGATGCGACGGGTCTCCTGGGCGTCGACCAGGCGCTGGTTCAGCTCGCGCGGGTTGGCCACCGCCTCCTGGATCGCGGTCTTGGTGATCTCGTGGAACACCATGCGGTGCACCGGCACCTTGGGCTTCAGGACCTGCTGGAGGTGCCACGCGATGGCCTCGCCCTCGCGGTCCTCATCGGTGGCGAGGAAGAGCTCGTCGGACTCCGCGAGCAGCGACTTCAACTTGCTGACCTGGGACTTCTTGTCCGCGTTGACCACGTAGATGGGAGCGAAGTCGTGGTCCACGTCCACCCCGAGGCGGCGCACCTCGCCGGTGTACTTGTCCGGCACCTCGGCCGCGGTGCTGGGCAGGTCGCGGATGTGCCCGACGCTCGCCTCGACGATGTAGCCGGGGCCAAGGTAGCCCTTGATCGTCTTCGCCTTGGCCGGCGACTCGACAATGACGAGTCGCTGTCCGTGCGCGGTCTCGCTGCTCGGGGACACCTTCGCTCTTCTCTCCCGGTCGTTATGTGAGCTGGTCGGCGCTGGCAGCACGGGCTGCGCTCCGCCCGACCCCTCCACCGTCCCGGGGCTGCCGCTGAACGACGACCCCACCAGCGGAGTGTGACCGTACCCCGGCCACCCTTGTCAAACGGACGGATCCCGCGTTTTCACTTGCCAGGCCCACCGACGCCACTCGAACGGTAACCCGATGATGGAGCATCGCGCCCCGTGGAGGGGGGCATCGGCGGGTTCCGGAGGATGGAATGACGGATTTCAAGATCTGTCAACGGAAAATCCGCGGAGCGTGGGTCTCCGGATGGTCCGGTCCGAGCAGGCGACCGACCGGACCGGCCGCGGCCCTGCGGATTCAGCCGACGACGGCCGCCAGCAGGCCCGCCCCGGCCGCCAGGCAGCAGGTGCCGAGCGCGCTCCACAGCAGGTCCGCCACCGCCGGGCGGCTGATCTCCCCCGCGGCCAGCACGACCCGGTCCGGACGGCGCGGGTCGTAGCAGATCCGGACCGAGGCGCCGGGGGCGAAGCGGACGGGACGGCGCAGCGGCGTGTGGCCGCGCGGACGAGCGAGCACCCGCTCGGCGCACCGCCCCGCTCCGGGGCCGCCGACCGACGGCAGCGCCGAGAAGGAGAGCAGCGGCGCACTGTCGAGCTCGCCGTGCGCGTCCTCCTCGGCGACCACGACGGCCTCGGCCGACACCCCCCGGCGGCGGACCCGGTAGCGAAGGCGCACTTCGGCGGCGCACCAGAGCAGCAGCGCGCCACCGAACAGGGCGAGCACCAGCCCGCCCACGACCGCCGTCGTCCTGTCCACCCCTCGCCCCCGGCTCCCCAGCTCTGTCCACAGCCTGTGGACAGAGCCTCGCAGTGGGCGGCCAACGCGGTACGGCCGTCGGGAGGCCGATGGACGAACCAGGGGCTACGGGGAGGTGAACCGGGGCGCCCGTCCAGTCCGGGAGGCGGGAGCCCGTCCCGTCCTGGCGGGCGGGTGCCCCTCCCGTTCGGGCAGTGGGCGCCGGGGCTTCGGCTCAGGCGACGGGGCGGATGAAGCCCTGCTCGGTCAGCAGCCGCAGCGACTCCGGGACGCGGTCCCGCAGGACGACGCGGTCCTCGCCGAGCAACTGGGCGATGGCGTCCACGATCTCGCCCGCCGACAGCGTCCCGTCGCAGACGCCGACGAAGCCCGCACCGACGGTGTCCACCTTGGTGGCCCGCCGCATGCCGCGGTTGTGACGCAGGATCACGTGCTCCGGGTCCTCCGCGCCGGGCGCGCCGACCTGCTCCTGGACGACCTCGTCGGCCAGCACGTACCGGGCCGCGAGCAGGCCCGCGTCGTCGTGCGAGCGCAGGAAGTCCTGCCGGTCGAACCACTCCTCGATGTGCGGACCGAGCGGCTGCTCCACCGGATGCGGCCACTCCTCCACCCGGACCGTCGGACGCTCGGCGCCGCTCGCCCGGAGGGTGATCCAGCCCATGCCGATGCCCTCGACCCGGCCCGCCTCGAAGGCGTCCAGCCACTCGCCGTAACGGGCCTGGTAGTCGCCGCCCGGACCGCGGTGGTCGCCGCCGTCGCGCAGCCACAACTCGGCGTACTGGGCGACGTCCTGGACCTCGCGCTGGACGATCCAGGCGTCCAGCCCGGTGCCCGCGACCCAGCCGGCCAGCCGCTCGTGCCAGTCCTCGCCCTTGACGTGCTGCCAGTTGGCCAGCAACTGGCAGTAGCCGCCCGGCTCCAGATGGGCCGCGGCGGAACGGACCAGGGTGCGGCACAGGTCGTCGCCGGCCATGCCGCCGTCGCGGTAGGTGAACCGCCCGGCCGGCGAGATCACGAACGGCGGGTTGGAGACGATCAGGTCGAACTTCCGCTCCCCGACCGGCTCGAAGAGGCTCCCGGCGGCGGCCTCGGTGTTGTCGAAGCCGGACAGCGCCAGCGTCAGCTCGGAGAAGCGCAGCGCGCGCGGGTTGAGGTCGGTGGCGGTGACCTTCTGGGCGTGCCGGGCCGCGTGCAGCGCCTGCACGCCGGAGCCCGAACCGAGGTCCAGCGCGGCGCGGACGGGCCGGCGCACGGTGATGTTGGCCAGCGTCGTGGAGGCGCCGCCGACCCCGAGCACCAGGTCCTTGCGGGCCACGCCGTGCGCCGTCTCGCCGGAGCCGATGCCGCCCGCGCCGCCCACCGCGCAGCCCAGGTCGGAGACCACCCAGGCGTCCGAACTGGGCAGCCCGGCGACCTCGTTGGCGTAGGGGCGGACGTCCACGGTGGCGCGCACCAGGTCGCCGTCCGGACGCAGCCAGCCGTCCGCGAGGCAGTCCTCGACCGGCAGCACGGCCGCGGCCGCCTTGTAGGGCACCGGCTGCTGGAGCAGGAACAGCCGGACCAGCGTCTCCAGCGGGCCGTCGCCGCGGGTCGCGCGCAGCGCCGGGACCGCCTCGCTGCGGGCCAGCGCCGCGTAGCCGGTGGGCCCGAGCAGGTCGAGGCAGCCGTCGGCGGTGAACGAGGCGGCGAGCAGCGCCTCGCGCAGCTTGGCGAGGCGGGTGGGGTCGAGAACGGGGCTACTGATCACCCAGCCATTGTCCCCCGGGCCGCGGGCGCACCCGCCGTGCCCGGGCCGGGCGCGACGGGTGTGCCTCGGGCGTGCGGCGGGTCAGCTCGCGCTGGGCGCGGGCGCGGACGGGGCGGCGGCCGGCGTGGTGGCGGGCGTGGCCGCCGGGCCGGCGCTGCCCGTCGCGGACGGGGCCGGGGTGCCGCCGGGCGCGGCGGAGGGGGCGCCGGTCGCCCCGTCGGTCGGTGCGGCGGTGCCCGGAGCCGTCGCCGGGGCCGTGCCACCGCCGCTCGGGGCGGGGGTGGCCGACCCGGCGCTCGGGGCGGCGGTGGCCGCGGAGGGCTTGCAGCCGTCCTGCTTGGCCATGGCCGCGCCGAGGTCGCCGCGCTGGAGCTTGCCCTGCGCCTGGGTGGACAGCGTGGCCAGCTGCTGGACCTGGTCGGCGACGCTGCGCAGCCCGTCCGCGAACTTGGACTGGTCGGCGCTGGACAGCGCGTCCAGCTTCTTCTGGACGTCCAGGTAGCCGTCGGCCGCCTTGTTCAGCTCGGCGACGGTGTCCTTCTGCAGGTTGGCGCCGTCGTCGACCTTCGGCGCCCCGGCCGCGTCGATCGCCTTCGCGATGTCCTGGTTGGTCTTGGCGAGGCGCCCGATGTCGGCGGAGAGCCGCTTCTGCAGGTCGGCCGGGGCCTCGCCGGTCTTCACCTGGCCGGTGTCGGCGAGCGCGCTCTGCGCCTGGGCGATCGGGTCCTTGGCCGCGCCGCAGACGTTCGACGCCCAGGACTCCAGCTGCTTGCTGTTGTCGTCGCCGCAGCCGACGGCTCCGAACGCGAGCAGCACGCCGAGGGCGGGTACGGCCAGCAGTCGCTTGTTCACCGGGAGAAGCCTTTCGGTTCGGTCGTCTTCGGTCGTCGAACCTACACGCCGCCGATCGACCCCCGGTTCCCGGCCGCCCGGGCCGGGTTCGGGCCCGACGAAGGCCTGCCTCGGGCTCGCCCGGGGCCTCTCTCAGCCCGAACCCGGCCCGAACCCGGCCCGAACTCAGGCGCGCTCGACGCGGATCGGGTCGCCCGGCCGGACCGTCCGCAGCACCTGGGCGTCGCCGTCCAGCGCGCCGAGGATGTTGCAGGGGCTGGCCAGTCGGCACTCGTCGCCGCGCGAGATCGGCGTCGGCCCGTACGGCAGGGCGAGGCTGTCGCCGTCCGTCCAGAACGCCACCGTGCCCGGCTCGACGACCTGTTCGGCGTCGTCCTCCCGCGGCACGCTGACCGGCGTCCCGAAGTAGACCTCCTCGCCCCAGGTGCTGGCCGAGGAGCCGATCGGCAGCTCGGCCCAGAGCGCCTCGGCGGTGGGGGTGGCCCGCAGGGTGGCGGTCGCCTGACCGGCCGGCCACAGAATGCGTATCCGCATGCTCGTCCTCTTCCGCGACAGGTCCGATCGTCGATCGCCGGTCGGACCCGGTCGTGCCGGAAGCAGCGAACCGCCGGGTTCAACAGTTTGTCAACGGGATCCCGAGGAATGGACGCACGTCGTAACGGCCCTGCGGCCACACGGGCTCACAGGTCCAGTCGCGGCGAAGCCGGAGATCGTCCGGCCCTCCCGGTCCTCAGACCGCGACGGCGTCGACCGAAACCGGCCAGCTCATCCGGATCAGGCCACCGTCCGTGCCGTTGGTGACCTCCAGGTCCTCGACCAGGCCGGTGATCACGGCAAGGCCCAGGGTGTCCTCGTCCGGATCGCCGCCCTCGGCCGCGCCGGAGGCCGGAACGGCGGGCGGGCCCGCCTCGTCCTCGACCTCGATGAGGAAACGCTTCTCCTGGTCGATCAGCGCGACCCTGACGGTGCCGCCGATGCCGCCGCGCTGGTGCAGCCCGACCGCGCGGGAGCACGCCTCACCGACCGCGAGCCGTACCTCGTCGAGCACCGACTCGTCGACGCCGGCCCGTCTGGCGACTGCCGCGGCGACCAGCCGGGCCGTGCGGACGTGCTCGGGAAGCGCGCTGAATCGAAGTTCGACGGTTGCCATCTCTCCCCCTCGGGGTGCTCCGACCGGGGCCGACGCCGCGGCCCCTGCGGGCCGGCCGAACCGGCCCCGGTGCGGCCGGGGACGACCGGGGCGAGGAGCCCCGACCATCCCGACCGCGTGAATCGGGCGGGCCGGCCACCAGGACCGGCCCGGCCGCATCAGTCGGTCGCGTTGACCGCGTCGTCCACCGAGGTGTGGATCGGGAAGACCTTGGTCAGGCCGGTGATGCGGAAGATCTTCAGGATGCGCTCCTGGTTGCAGACCAGGCGCAGCGAGCCCTCATGGGCACGCACCCGCTTCAGACCGCCCACCAGTACGCCCAGACCGGTCGAGTCGAGGAAGTCCACACCCTCCATGTCGACGACGAGGTGGTACTTGCCGTCGTTGACGAGCTCGACCAGCTGCTCCCGCAGCTTCGGGGCGGTGTACACATCGATCTCGCCGCCAACCTCGACGACCGTGCGATCGCCGACTGAACGGGTCGACAGGGACAGGTCCACGGAACCTCCAGCACCTTGCCTTGCTACGTCATGTGCGTTCCTCGGCCGGACGGCCGCCACCGCATGGTCGCGAGCCTCGGGCGCGCCCAGCCAACGCGTGGCAAGCCTCGGCGCTGCGACCCACGGCCATACGGCCGTCACGGCCACATTCAACCACCTGCGACCATGCCCGCACGATGGCTTAGGACGATTCTCCGTCACGCCGGTGACACACTGGGTCCCCATGCCGCCCCGTCACAGCCTGCCCGAGGCACTGCTCACGACCCTGTCCACCACCAGGGGGCGGTCCGACCGGCTCACCCATACGGAGCACCTTCCCGCCCGACCTGCGCGTTATGCGCCTTGGCCGGACTCGATCCGCGCCGAGATCACGGCCGCCGCGCGCGCCGTCGGCGTGGAACAGCCCTGGGCGCACCAGGCGGAAGCCATGAACCTGGCCAAAACCGGCCAGACTGTGGTGATCGCCACAGGCACCGCCTCGGGCAAGTCGCTCGGCTATCTGGCCCCGGTCCTGAGTGATCTGCTGGACGGCACCGAGGCCCGCAACGGCCGCGGCGCGACCGCCCTCTACCTCGCCCCGACCAAGGCGCTCGCCGCCGACCAGCGACGCCGCGCCGCCGAACTCGCGCCGCCCCGGGTCCGGGCCGCCCTCTACGACGGCGACACTCCGCCCGAGGAGCGCGAGTGGGTCCGCCAGTACGCCTCCTACGTGCTCACCAACCCGGACATGCTGCACCGGGGCATCCTGCCCGCCCATGCCCGCTGGTCTTCTTTTTTCAAGGTGCTGCGCTACGTGGTCGTCGACGAGTGCCACAGCTACCGGGGCGTGTTCGGCTCGCACGTCGCCCAGGTGCTGCGGCGGCTGCGCCGCATCTGCGCCCGCTACGGTTCGTCACCCACCTTCCTGCTCGCCTCCGCCACCACCGCCGACCCGGCCGCCACCGCGGGGCGGCTCACCGGCCTGCCCGCCGTCGCCGTCACCGATGACGCCTCGCCGCGCGGACCGATGGTCTTCGGCCTCTGGGAGCCGCCGCTGACCGAGAACATCGGCGAGCACGGTGCACCCGTCCGCCGCACCGCCACCGCCGAGGCGGCCTACCTGCTCACCGACCTCGTCGAGCAGCAGACCCGCACCGTCGTGTTCGTCCGCTCCCGCCGAGCCGCCGAACTCGTCGCCCTGCAAGCCCAGGACCAGCTCGGGCGACCGCTCGCCGCGCGGGTGGCGGCCTACCGCGGCGGCTACCTCGCCGACGAACGCCGGGCCCTGGAAGGTGCCCTGCACAGTGGTCAGCTCCTCGGCCTCGCCTCCACCTCCGCCCTCGAACTGGGCGTCGACGTCTCCGGCCTCGACGCCGTCCTGATGGCCGGCTACCCCGGCACCCGGGCCTCGCTGTGGCAGCAGGCGGGCCGGGCCGGACGCGAGGCCCAGGGCGCGCTCGCCGTCCTGATCGCCCGGGACGACCCGCTGGACACCTACCTGGTGCACCACCCCGAGGCGCTGTTCGCGGCTCCCGTCGAGGCCACCGTGCTCGACCCCGACAACCCGCACGTCCTCGCCCCCCACCTCTGCGCGGCCGCGGCCGAACTCCCGCTCACCGACGCCGACCTGGAGCTGTTCGGCCCCTCCACCGCACCGCTGCTGCCCGTCCTGGAACGCCGCGGTCTCCTGCGCCGGCGCAGCGACGGCTCCTGGTACTGGACCCGCCGCGAACGCGCGGCCGACGCCGTCGACCTGCGCGGCAGCGGCGGCAGCCCGGTGCAGATCGTCGAGGCCGCCACCGGCCGGCTGCTCGGCACGGTGGACGCCTCCGCCTCCCACACGACCGTCCACACCGGCGCCGTTCACCTGCACCAGGGGCGCACCTTCCTGGTCCGCGAGCTCGACCTGGAGAACTCCGTCGCCCTGGTCGACGCCGCCGACCCGCCGTACACCACGGCCGCCCGGGACATCACCTCCATCTCCGTGCTCGACACCGACACCACCGTCCGCTGGGGCGAGGGCCGGCTCAGCTTCGGTTCGGTGGAGGTCGTCAACCAGGTGGTCGGCTACCTCCGGAAGAGGATCTCCACCGGGGAGATCATGGGCGAGAGCAAGCTCGACCTGCCGCCCCGCACACTGCGCACCCGGGCGGTCTGGTGGTCCGTCACCGAGGACCAGCTGCTCGACGCGGACATCCCGCTCGACCGGCTGCCCGGCGCCGCCCACGCCGCCGAGCACGCCTCGATCGGACTGCTGCCGCTGTTCGCCACCTGCGACCGCTGGGACATCGGCGGCGTCTCCGTCCCGCTGCACCCCGACACCGAGCTGCCCACCGTCTTCGTCTACGACGGCCACCCGGGCGGAGCCGGCTTCGCCGAACGCGGCTTCCAGCGGGCCGTCCAGTGGCTGACGGCCACCCGCGAGGCGATCGCCGCCTGCGAGTGCGAGCACGGCTGCCCGTCCTGCGTGCAGTCGCCCAAGTGCGGCAACGGGAACGACCCGCTGGACAAGACGGCGGCCGTCCGGCTCCTGGACGTCCTGCTGGCCGGCGCCCCGGAGGCGGCGGACGGGGCTCCCGCCCCCACCGGCACGGACTCATGAACCCTCCTCGACCGGGGTGACCGCGGCCCGGACCGGTCCGGCGCGGGCCCGCGCTCGCGCCGGACCGACCGGAAGCCGCACCGGCAGCCCCGCGACGGGCACCTCGGCCACCACTTCGACGGCGTCGTCGTCCCGGTCCAGCACGCAGGACACCAGGCCCGCCCCCTGTGCGGCGACGATCCCGACCGCCCGACCGCACCCGCCGTCCGGGTCCAGAAACAGCCGGTCCGCCGCCGCGAGGGCCGCGAGATCGGCCGCCGCCTCGGCCCGGTGCCGGGCGACGACGACCGCACCGACCGCCATCGTCGCCGCGAACACCGAGCAGCCGAGCATCGCGAAGGCCACCAGCCAGACCGTCGCCGAGCCGGCGTCCGCGGCACCGCCACGCCCGCGCGCCGCAGCGACCCGGGACCGTGCGCCCACCACCGCCGGCATCAGCCGTCGGGTCAGGCCGGCCATGCCGTTCCTCCTCCCACCAGCGTGTCCTCCCGCGCCGCCACCGCGACGGCGCTCAGCCGCACCGAGAGCAGGCCGCCGAGCCTGCCGGGCGCGCCGCAGGGCGCGTCCACGGTGACCCGCACGGTGTCGGCCGCCAGGGCGACCTCGACCTGCGCTCCGGGCGGGGCCGCCTCACGGGCGACCACAACGGCGTCGGTCTCCCCGCGGGCCGCGGCCCGGGCGCCGACCCGGGCCGCGTCCACGCACCGGATCTGGGCCGCCGCGGCGAGCACGCCCCAGATCAGCAATGCCGCGAGCAGGACCAACGCCGGCATGGCCACCGCCGTCTCCGCCGTCACGAACCCCGCGTCACCGGGTGCCCTGCCGCGCCGACACCTGCTACGTCGCATGGAGCGCCCGCTCCAGCAAATCGGTCAGTGCCCCCGTGACGGTCGCGCTGGTCACCACCTTGTAGAGCCCGGCCGCGAACGCACACGCGCCCAGCGTGCCGACCGCGTACTCCGCAGTGGTCATCCCGGCGTCCGAGCGGCCCCTGGCCCGGACCACCCGCCGGACCCGGCGCGCGGCCCAGCGTCCTCGGCGCCTCCACACCCCCGGCAACGGCCTGGCCGGAAGGGCGTTCACGAGCCTGGGCCCGATCACAACAGCCATGGTCTTCTCCTCATCGGTTTCGGTTGCACGCAATGCACGCGACGCGTGCGAGATGCGTGCGATGGACTCGGTGGATTCGGTGGGGCTGCCGGGGACCCCTCACACCGCCAGTGCGAACCGGCTGGTCAGCCCCACGACGACCGGTACGACGCCGATCAGCACGAAGGCCGGGAGGAAGCAGAGCCCCAGCGGCGCGGTGGCCAGTACCCCCGCACGGCGGACCCGGGCGTGGGCCGCCCTGCCCGCCGCCGTCCGCCGTGCGTGGGCGAGCCCGACCAGGGGCCCGGCCGCCGGGGAGCCCCCGAGGCTCGTGCGGACCATGCAGCGGGCCAGCGGTGCCAGCGAGGGGTGCTGCTCGCCCAGTCGGTTCCAGCACAGCTCCGGCGGTGCGCCCAGGGCCAGTTCGGCCCCGATCGCCACCAGCCGGGGCCCCATCGGAGCGCTCACGCTCCGCCCGACCGCCATGACCGCCGCGGAGGGGGAGGCCGCCGAGCCGAGGCAGGCCGCCAGCAGCTCGGCGCTCAGCGGGAGTTGCCGGGTGAGCAACTCCTCCGCCAGCTCGGCCCGTCGATCGGCCCGGGACCGCGCTCGCGCCAGCGCCTGGTAGGCGCCTACCGCCAGCACCACCCCGAGCAGCAGCCCGAGGCCACCACCCAGCGCCAGAGCCGCTCCAGCGCCCACCAACGCCGCCATCGCCGACCGCCGGAACAACCCGGCCCCGCCCGCCTCCCGCGCCAACGGAGCCGACCGCGCCACCGGAACCCCTCCGAAGAGCCTGGCCGAGGCTCGGCGCCGCCTCACCCACCGGCGCGCCGGCACGACTCCCGCCGCCACAGCGGCCATCAGGACCACCGCACCCCACATCACCCGGCCACCGCCTCTGCCCTGGCGCTCCTGTTGCTCACCGGCCTGCGCCGGGCCCGGCGGCGTGGCAGGCCGCTCAACGGCCGCCCGGCGCCCCGGACTCCCCACTCGCCACGCACTCGCCCGGAGCGGCGCGTGGCGGCCTTCAGGGCCCGGGACGCCGCTCGCACGACTCTCGGCACCTTCGGGGCCCGCGCCGCCCACGGGCCCGGAGCAACAGCGCCGATCCCCGGGCCTGCGGGGTCCTCCAAGCCGCCCCGGGCCGCCGCCCGCACGATCCGAGCCGTCCAGGCCACGCCCAGTCCTTCCAGCCCGGCCCCCACCACGAGGCAGCCGAGCCCGGCAGACGTGTGCAGGAGGACGTCCACCGGCCTCGCTCCCATCGCGGTGCCCAGAAGCAGCCCGGCCGCCGGCAACACCGCCAGGACGGCGATCGTCGTTCGAGGCCCCGCCAGTTCACCGGCGATCTCCTCGGCCAGGGCCTGCTCACCGCGCAGCGCCTCCGCGACCCGGTCCAGCGCGGCGGCCAGCCCCGCACCCCCGTCCGACGCGACCCGCCAACAGGCCGCGATCGCCGCCGCCCCGCTCCCGCCCGGCAGTTCGGCGAGCAGGTGCAGCGCGCCGGGAACGTCGCCCCCGTAGCGGCCGGCCGCCAGCCGCGCGACCGGCTCCTCGCCCAACCTGCGCAGGGCCTCCGGGTCGGCCGCGGTGCGTGCCGTCACCACGTGGAGCGCCTGCTCCGGCGTCGACCCGCTGCGCAACTCGCCTGCCAGCCCGGCGCAGAGCTCGACCACACCGGCTGCCCGGCGCCTTGCCTCCGCCGCCACGGCCCGCCGCAGCCGCCACCTCCGGAGCGGCACCACGGCGAGAGCACCGACGAGCACCGGTACCGGCGAGGCCGTCACGTACCCGGCCGCCAATCCCACGGGGAGGAGCAGCAGTTCGGGAACCAGCCACTGCGGTGGCCCGAGTGCACCCGCCGGCCCCATGGGAGGCACCGGCGGCCCGGCACCCGCCAGCACGAGCCTGGAACGCCGCCCGCCCGGCTGCTGCTGCACCACGTACCACCCGCCGAGCGCGAGCACACACAGCGCCGCGGCCCACCACAGCGAGATCTGACTATTGATCACCTCGTGAACCTCCTTGTCATCATCCACGTCGTCGACGTCATCCACGTCGTCGACGTCATCGGCCTTTCCGCCCCCAGTCCCCCAGCAGCGCGAGGGCGCCCACCGAGAGCACGCTCAGCAGCAGGACGTACCCGAGTTCCACCGCTCGCGTGCTCACCCCGGCGAGCCCCGTCACGGCGGCCCCGCCGAGAGCGTGACGCCGCGCGCCGCCAGCAGCCCGAGCAGTCGCTCCCAGCCCGCCTTCGGGGCCGTTCGGCCGTCCGCCGTGAACTCCACCGCCGGGATGGTCACGGCCAGACCTTCGCGGTCCCCCGTCAGCGTGTGGATCTCGGCCACCCGGCGCCGCCCCGAGCCCGGCTCCCGGACCAGGTGCACCACCAGGTCGAGCGCGGCGCGCAATTGGCTGTGCAGCGACGGCCGGTCGAGCCCGGCGAGCGAGCCCAACGCCTCCAGCCGCACCGGCACGTCCGCCGCCGTGTTGGCGTGGACCGTCCCGCAGCCGCCCTCGTGGCCGGTGTTCAGCGCGGCCAGCAGGTCCGACACCTCGGCCCCGCGCACCTCTCCGATGACCAGCCGGTCGGGCCGCATCCGCAGTGCCTGCCGGACCAGGTCCCGGAGGGTGAGCTCGCCGAGCCCCTCCTGGTTGGGCGGTCTGCTCTGCAGCCGGACCACGTGCGGATGGGCCGGTTGCAGCTCGGCGGAGTCCTCGGCGACCACGATCCGTTCGTCCGGGCCGACGAGGCCGAGCAGGGCCGCGAGGAGCGTGGTCTTGCCCGTCCCCGTGCCGCCGGAGACCAGGAGCGACAGCCGGGCCCGCACGATGCCGGCCAGCAGGTCGGCGCCCTCGGGTGGCAGCGTCCCGCCCGCCACCAGCTCGGCGAGCGTGAACGGCCGGGGCCGACAGACCCGCAGCGAGATGTGCGTGCAGCCGGCCGCGATCGGCGGCAGCACGGCGTGCAGCCTGGTCCCGTCCGGGAGCCGGGCGTCCACCCAGGGGCGGGCGTCGTCCAGCCGCCGCCCCGCCGCGGTGGCCAGTCGGTGCGCCAGCCGCCGGACCGCCTCGGCGTCGGCGAAGCGGACCCCGGTGGCGCGGTACAGGCCGCCGCCACGGTCGACCCACACCTCCTCCGGACCGTTCACCAGGACGTCCGTGACGTCGGGCGCCGCCAGCAGCCGGTCCAGCGGGCCCGCACCCACCAGTTCGGCGCGCAGGGAGCGCACGGTGTCCAGGACCTCGTCCCCTCCGAGCGGCGGCCGGGTGGCCCGCAGCGCGGCGGCGACGGAGCCGTCCGTCGGAGCGGCGCCCGACTCGGCCAGCCGCAGCCGGACCGCGTCCAGCAGCGCCGCCGTCCGCTCCTCCCGGGCCGTCCGCCCGTAGGGGCACGGACGGGACTGTTCCGGCGGCCCGTCGGGCGGGGGGACGCTCCGGAGCAGCCGGTGCTCCCGCGCACCGCCGCTCCGGCCGGGCGAGCCGCTCACCCCTCCGGCACCGGCGGCAGCACCGCTGCCGGCCGAGCCGGACCCGATGCCTGTTCTGCGCAGACGGACCATCAGTACACACCTCCTCCGACCGCCGGCACCGGCGGCAGCACTTCGTCCAGGAAGGTCGCGCAGAAGCGCGCGAGCGGGCCGTTGTCCCGCGTCCCGGGCGGTACGCCCTTCTCGACGTCCTCGACCAGCCCGGGCTCCGGCTCCAGCTCTCCCGCGAGCTCCAACCGCAGCCCGCGGGCGATCCGCCCGGCCGGGAGGCCGCGCGACCGCAGCGGACGCACCACCGCCCGGACGTCCCCGAGCCGCATCCGGACCGCCGCCGCGACCCGGTCGGCGGCGGCCACCGCCCGCAGTTCGGCCGGGACCACCAGCAGCGCCAGGTCCGACTGCTCAAGCGCCTGCCCCGCCGCCGCGTCGAGGTGGCGCGCCACGTCGACGACGACGAGCCCGCCGCGCCGTCTGGAGGCGGCCAGGACGCTGCGCATGGCCTCGGGCGGCACGGCCAGCGTGTCTCCGCGGTCCCACGACAGGCAGGAGAGTCTGGACGGCCGTTTGAGCGCCGGCAGCGCCCGGGCCAGTTCGGTCCCGCTGACCCGGCCGCGGGAGCCGGCCAGATCGGGCCAGCGCAGCCCGCGGGCCGTCTCTCCGCCCAGCAGGATGTCCAGGCCGCCGCCCAGCGGATCCCCGTCGATCAGCATCGTCCGCCGGCCGGACCGCGCCGCGGTGACCGCGAGGGCACACGCCAGGGTGGAGGCCCCGGCCCCGCCGCGGCCGCCGAGCACGGCGACGGTGAGCGCCGGGGGCCCGACGCCCTCGGCCGCGTCGGCGATCCGGTCGAGCAGCCAGGCCTCGGCGTCGGGGAGGAACAGCACGTGCTCGGCGCCGAGTTGGACGGCTCTGACCCACACCTCCGGGTCGTCCAGGTCCAGCCCCAGCAGCAGGACCCCGGCGCGCCGGGGCAGCCCCGCGCACCGGGCCACCTGGTCGTCCCCGACCAGGACCAGCGAGGAGCTCTCCCAGAGCCCGCGCGGCGGCGGGGCACCCCGGATCAGCTGCGGTTCGGTGCCCGCGGCCGCGCAGAGCCGCACCAGGTGCTCGGCGAGGCGCTCGTCCTCGGTGAGGACCAGCGGCCCGGCGGCTCCGGGCCCCTCGACGGTGGTGTGGCCGGTGATCGGCGTCGACATGGTGCTCTCCCCTCCGCGCTGGCGACCGCTGTCCACGGCCGACGGCGCGCGTCCGACGGTTGGGGCGGACGGCCGCCCGGGAGGGCCCGGGAGAGGCCCTGAGGAAGGCCCCGGCGACCGCCGCCGAACCTCACGGTGGGGGCTGATCGGGATTCCGTCATCGGGCTTCCGAATCCCTGTGGACAACTCGACGCCTGTGGATAAATGCGTTCACCCGGGCGGGGGGCTAATGAGCCAAGAATTGACGCACCGGGATCACGGAGATGAACCGGGGACTCCGGTCGCACTCACCGCGCGACATCGCCGGACTCCTCTCACGGCGCCGTCCGGCATCCCGGACCGCCGCGACGGGGGCGGCAAGTGGCCACCGGCAGGCATGAGCAAACGGCGACGCAGAGTGACGAAAGGTGGTGGACGGGCCCCGCTGCCGACACCCCCTGTACACCGCGGGCGGTCGGCCGGGCACACTCGCCGTGAAGGGCCTTCAAGCCCTGAAAATGGCCCCGGACGTGCGACGACCCCCGCCGGGGGGGAGAGCGGGGGTCGTCTATCCACAGCCCGACTCGGGGGGGAGGAGCCGGACCGGGTTAGCACGGTCGCGAACGATCCGTGACTTCCATGGTGTACCCGAGAGGCCAGAAACACAAACCCGCACGCCCGCGAGTACGCCGAATGGCGGGGTGTTTTTGCAGCTCCCTCTATCCTCGGTTCCCGTGGACACCACCGAGAACGCCGACGACCGAGCCGACGACTCCGCGGGCGGCACCACCGGGCCCGCCGACGCTCCCGCCCCCGCGCACCCCCGGCCGGACGGCACCCGCACGGCGGCCTTCTTCGACCTGGACAAGACGATCATCGCCAAGTCGAGCGCACTGGCCTTCAGCCGCCCGTTCTACCAGGGGGGACTGATCAACCGTCGGGCCGTACTGCGCAGCGCGTACGCCCAGTTCGTGTTCCTCGTCGGCGGCGCGGACCACGACCAGATGGAGAAGATGCGCGCGTACCTCTCGTCGCTCATCCGGGGCTGGAACGTGCAGCAGGTCCGGGAGATCGTCGCCGAGACGCTGCACAACCTGATCGACCCGATCATCTACGACGAGGCCGCCTCACTGATCGAGCAGCACCACGCGGCCGGCCGGGACGTGGTGATCGTCAGCAGCTCGGGCTCCGAGGTGGTCGAGCCGATCGGCGCCCTGCTCGGCGCGGACCACGTGATCGCCACCCGGCTGAAGATCGAGGACGGCTGCTACACCGGCGAGATCGAGTACTACGCCTACGCCGAGAACAAGGCCGCCGCCATCCGGGAGTTGGCCGGGACCGAGGGCTACGACCTGACCCAGTCCTACGCCTACAGCGACTCCTCCACCGACCTGCCGCTGCTGGAGGCCGTCGGCCACCCGTCCGCCGTCAACCCGGACCGCGCCCTGCGGAAGGAGGCCGCAGCCCGGGAGTGGCCGGTGCTGGTCTTCGACAAGCCGGTGGAACTGCGGCGGCGGCTCCCGGAGTTCTCCGCCCCGAGCGGCTCGGTGCTCACCGCCGTGGCGGTCGGGACGGCCGTGCTGACCGCCGGCGTGATCTGGTACCTGGCCCGGCGCCGCCGGCCGACCGCCTGACGCCCGGGACGGGCCGTTCCGGAGCCGCCCCGGGCCGGATCCGGGCCGGCCCCGGCCCGGATCCGGCGTCGCCGACTCTCCGACTTTGGGACAAAACGGGCAATTGCCGCAGACTTCCCGTTTCGGGTTCCCCTTTCACCCGAAACGCGATACAAAGGAAACACGGCCCGCGAGACCCGGTCAGGACCGAAGAGGTCAAACCGACAACGCAGTTCAGGCCCCACGGACCGCGTGTACACGTAGCCGAGCACCCACATGCAGCCGACCCGCTGTCGGGCCGCCGGACCAGGCGAACGGGCAGGATCCCCGTCTGATCGGCACTTCCGGAGCATGCTTGGTCACCCGGCACTTGTACCAGCGGCGGCACCCGACAGGATCAGGTGCCGCCGCATTTCGCGTCCGGGCAAGGCCGTTCGGTGCCGCGCGCGGCCACCGCGGTCCGGGGTGCCGGGGCCTCCCAGGCCCCGGCACCCCCACAACCCCCGCGGGCTCGCCGCCCAGTCAGACCATTCCGCGCTGCATCGCCTCGCAGACCGCCGTGCTCTCCCGCACGCCGAGCCGCAACGCCCGGCCGCAGTGCGCGATCCAGGCACCCATGCCCTCCGGCGTCCCGGACAGGTAACCGGCCAGCGCCCGCCGGTAGGCGTCCGTCCCGAGCTCGGCGAGGCCGACCTCGGCCGGGCAGATCGACTTCGGGTCGAGCCCCTCGGCGATCAGCACGATCCGCTGGGCGGCCCGCGCGATCACCCCGTTGTGGGCGCCGAACGGGCGCAGCGCGAGCAGTTCCCCGTGGACCACCGACGCGACCACGAGGGCCGGCGTCCCGACGCCCTGCCCCTCCGCCCGCGCGACCAGGAGCCGCGAGAGCTGGTCGAGGCGCGCGGCGACCTCCTCGGCCGCGGGCGCGGGCGGCAGCACCGGCAGCGGGGCGTCCACCACGACGGCCTCGACGCTCTCCACCGGCTCCAGGTCGAGCGGGAACAGCTCCTCCGCCGCCTCCCCCGCGCGCCGCGGACGGCCCGCGGACGGGTCGGCGTCGCCGACCGCGAGCAGGTGCAGCCGGGCCAGCACCTGGAGCGGCGAGTGCCGCCAGATGCTGAGCAGCTGGCCGGCCTCGGCGGCGATCCGCAGAGCGGCGCCAACCGTACGGGCGCCGTCGTCCGCACCGAAGTCACTGCGGCGCCGGACCTCCTCCAGCGGCCAGTCCGCCCCGGCCAGTGCCGCGGAGGCGCGGGCACCGCGCAGCGCGGACTCGGAGGTGACCTCGGCCGCGCGGCGGCGCATCACCCGGTGGCCGTAGAGGCGGTCGACGGCCTTGCGCACCTCGGCCACCGCGTCGGGCACCCCGGGGAGCTGGGCCAGCGGGGCGAGGGGATCTGTTCCAGTGCTCACCTACCCGAGAGTAATGAACCGGCCGCCCCTCCCGGAACAGCAACCCCGCATCACCCGTTAGAGGCAATCCTCACTTCCCGTCCGCAGGGACGCCCAAACCCCGGCTAGCATGGCCACTATCGGAGACGATAACGATTTCCAGTTACGTCCCGGCGCCAGTTGAGCTCCCAGGGCGAGGCCCGGGGGCGGAACCCCCGGAGCGAGAGCCCCCGAGCGAGAGCCGGAGTCCCCAGATGAAGATCGCCTTCGTCGGAAAGGGCGGCAGCGGCAAGACGACGCTGTCCGCGCTGTTCATCCGCCACCTGGCCGCCACGGGCCGGCCGGTGATCGCCGTCGACGCCGACATCAACCAGCACCTGGGCCCCGCCCTCGGACTGACGGACGACCAGGCCGCCGCACTGCCCTCGCTCGGCGCGCACCTGCCGGAGATCAAGGAATACCTGCGCGGCGGCAACCCGCTGATCGGTTCGGCGGACGAGATGATCAAGACCACGCCGCCCGGCCGGGGTTCGCGCCTGCTGCGCATCGTCGAGGAGAACCCGGTCTACGCCGCCTGCGCGCGGCCGATCGCCCTGGACGAGGGCTCGGTACGGCTGCTCGCGACCGGCGCCTTCACCGAGGAGGACCTCGGGGTGGCCTGCTACCACTCCAAGGTCGGCGCGGTCGAGCTACTGCTCAACCACCTGGTGGACGGCCGCGACGAGTACCTCGTCACCGACATGACGGCGGGCTCGGACTCCTTCGCCTCCGGCCTGTTCACCCGCTTCGACCTGACCTTCCTGGTAGCCGAGCCGACCCGCAAGGGCGTCTCGGTCTACCGCCAGTACAAGGACTACGCCCGCGACTTCGGCGTGCACCTGCGAGTGATCGGCAACAAGGTGCAGGGCCCGGACGACCTGGCGTTCCTGCGCCGCGAGGTCGGCGACGACCTGCTCACGACGTTCGGGCACTCGGACTGGGTGCGACGCCTGGAGCAGGGCGCCGAGCCGCCGCTGAGGACCCTGGAGCCGGCCAACCGGGCCGTGCTGGAGCAGTTGCTGACCGAGGTCGACGCCGCCCACGGGCGCCGCGACGCACGCCGCTACACCGACCAGGCCGTGCTCTTCCACCTGCGGAACGCGGAGAGCTGGGCCAGCGCCAAGGTGGGCGTCGACCTCGCGACCCAGGTCGACCACGGTTTCGTACTCGGCGAGTCCGTCCACGACGGCGGGCGGCCCGCCCCGGCCGGCGCACCCGCCTGACGAGCCGTCCGGACCGAGCCGGCGGGCGGCACCGGAACGGGCCGTGCCCTCCCCCACCCCGGGGAGGGCACGGCCCGTTCGACGTGTCCGGGGTGCCCACCAGCAGATTTACAGCGGTTCGAACACCACCCAATGGGGTGAATCAGGGGCTTTTCCCCTTCCGTCACGGGTGACCGCGTGCAAAGCTTTCATTACCCTCGGTTTACCGAGTCTTGATGGTCCGTCCCGACGGCCCTCTGCGAGGCCTCCCGCTCCTCGCCGAGGCCCCTGGCGGGCCCTGATGGTCAAGGTCCGGCCGGTGACACCCGCACTCCCCGCCGCGCCTGCACCATCCCGCCACACCGTCGCGACCCACGACAGCCGATCCGCCCCGGAACCCCACGACCGGATTCGCCGCCGGACCTGACTGCGTTCGTTCCCCCGGACAGACGGGAAGACAATGACCCTCGACATCTCCAGCGCCCCCATCGCCTCCGACACGACCGACCACGCACCGCCGGGTCCAGGATCCGGCCCCCGCGTCCGGTGGATGCAGGACCTCTCGGCCTCCCTGGTGGTCTTCCTGATCGCCGTGCCGTTCTCCCTCGGCATCGCGCTCGCCACCGGAGCCCCGCTCACCGCGGGCCTCGCCGCGGCCGCCGTCGGTGGCATCGTCGTCGGACTGCTCGGGGGCACGCCCCTCCAGGTCAGCGGACCCTCGGCCGCGCTGACCGTGATCACCGCCGGGCTGATCGCCCAGTACGGCTGGCGGGCCACCTGCGCCATCACGCTCGCGGCCGGGCTGCTCCAACTCCTCCTCGGCGCACGCCGGGTGGCGCGGACGGCGCTCGCCGTCTCGCCCGCCATCGTGCACGGCATGCTCGCCGGGGTCGGGCTCGCCATCGCGATCGCCCAGCTGCACGTCGTGCTCGGCGGCTCCCCGCAGAGCTCCGCGATCGCCAACATCCTGGCCCTGCCTGGGCAGTTGGCTGGTCCGCACCCGCCCGCCGTGCTGATCGGCGCGGTGACCGTGGCCGTCCTGCTCGGCTGGCCTCGGCTCGGCCGAATCCCGGGCCGAGCCGGCGAGTTGGGCGCGAAGCTGGCCAAGGTGCCCGGACCGCTGGCCGCCATCGCCGCCGCCACGGCGCTCGCCACCGCGACGAACCTGCCGCTCGCCCACATCGAACTCCCCTCCTGGCAGCCGCACTCGTTCGTCCCCGCGCTCCCGCACGGACCACTCGCCGGCGTGGTCGCCGCCGTCCTCACCGTCACCGCGGTCGCGAGCGTCGAGTCGCTGCTCTCCGCCGTCGCGATCGACCGGATGTCCCGCCGCACCGGCGACCTCGACCGCGAACTGCGTGGCCAGGGCGTCGCCAACGTCGTCAGCGGCCTGGTCGGCGGACTCCCGATCGCCGGGGGCGCGGTCCGCAGCACCGCCAACGTGCGCGCGGGCGGGCAGACCAGGTGGGCATCGGTCCTGCACGGCGTCTGGGTTCTCGCGGCCGCCGTGGCGCTCACCGGCGGGCTGCGCCGGATCCCGCTGGCCGCACTGGGCGCGCTGGTGCTGGTCGTCGGACTGCAGATGATGAGCTTCGCGCACATCCGCAAGGTCCACCGGCACCGCGAGTTCCCGGTCTACCTCATCACCGGGCTGGGCGTCGTGGTGTTCGGCGTGCTGTGGGGCGTGACGCTCGGCGCCGCGACCGCCGTCCTGCTCGCGCTCTACCGGCTCACCCGCGCCCATGTGGACGTGGTGGCCGGCCCCGGCGGCTCGGTGACGGTCCAGACGCACGGCCCGCTCACCTTCACCGCCGTACCCCGCCTGAGCCGGGCACTGGCCGGGATCCCCGCCGATGCCGACGTGACGGTGGTCCACGACGGCTCCTTCCTGGACCACGCCGCGTACGAGACGCTGCACAGCTGGCGCTCCGGGCACCAGGCCGGTGGCGGACGGGTCTCCATGGTGACGAGGCGCCAGGACGACGAGGTGCTCGACCCCGACGGGACGGTCCGTGCCGGCAGCTCCCCGGGTCCGCACCGCTGCCGGGCCTGGACGCCCTGGGTGGGCCACCACTGCATCGACCAACAGGAGGACCCGCACGGCCGGCTGCTCGACGGCGTCCGGGTGTTCCAACAGCACACCGCCCCGCTGATCCGGCCCGAGCTCGCCCGGCTGGCCAGGGAGGGGCAGACGCCCTCCCAGCTCTTCCTGACCTGCGCGGACTCCCGGATGGTCACCAGCATGATCACCAACAGCGGCCCGGGCGACCTCTTCACCGTCCGCAACGTCGGGAACCTCGTGCCGGCCCCGTTCGAGCCCGGCGCGGCCGACGACTCGGTCGCGGCCGCGGTGCAGTACGCCGTCGAGGCGCTGGAGGTGCGATCGATCACGATCTGCGGCCACTCCGGCTGCGGGGCGATGAAGGCCCTGCTGGACGGCGTCCACGAGCGCCCGGGCACACCGACCCCGCTGACCCGCTGGCTGCGCAACGGCCGCGGCTCGCTCGACCGGCTCCGTCGGGCCCCCGCCGAGTTCGCCGACCGGCCGGTGGTGGACCTCGCCGAGCAGCTCTGCATCACCAACGTCGTCCAGCAGCTGGACCAGCTGATGGCGAACCCGGCGGTGGAGCGGCGGGTCGAGGACGGCACCCTGCGCCTGGTCGGGATGTACTTCGACTTCGCGACCGCCCAGGCGTACGTGCTCGACCGCGAGGCCGGCACCTTCAGTCCGGTCCAGGCTCGTCCGGCCGAAGCGGGGCCCGACGAGGCGCTCGCCGGCGCGGTACCGGGCGCGCCGGCGGTGTGCCCGCCCGGAGGAGTGAAGGGCATCCCGGACCGGGTGTCCACCGCCGGCAGCGAGGAGGACCCCCAGCTGGCCGCCTGAGAGCCGGGCCCGTGTCCCCGCCGGGCGGGCCGGGGCACGGGCCCCTCCAACCTCCACGACCTCCACGACCTCCACGACCTCCACGACCTCCGCGACTTCTGCGACCCGACCTCCACGACCTCCGCGACTTCTGCGACCCGACCTCCGCGACCTCCGCGACTTCTGCGGCGCCGCCGCTTGGCAGTCCGGCCGGCCGTCCCGATGGCCACCGGGGCAGCCAGCCCGACGGCCACGGCGGAGTCCGCCGACGGGGGCCCTCCACGACGACGTCCGTTCGACTCTCGGTCAAAGGTCTACACCAATTCCCGGGTGCCTCTTGTCAAGTGGGCGCTTCGCCTGGTGAGCTGTGCGCTGGGACACACGGGACAATCCCCACGCACGGGATCGTCCCAGATCATGACTCGATGAGGAGTGCGTGTTGAGCAACGAGAGCCTGGCCAACCTGCTCAAGGAGGAGCGTCGTTTCGCTCCCCCGGCAGAGCTCGCCGCAGCGGCCAACGTCACCGCGGCCGCGTACGCGCA
>NZ_JBEZGX010000019.1:0-143933 GCF_040650235.1 Kitasatospora sp. NPDC048722 | reverse complement strand
AAGTTGAACGACCCGCGGGAGGGTTCGGTGGTGTCCCACTTCATCTCGTTCTCCGGGGTGATCGCGTTGAACTCCCGGTCGAGGATGGTGGAGTACGTCGGGTCGCCGAGCCGGCCGGCGGCCACAGCGGTGCCGAAGTACCTGCCGGAGGGGGCCGCCTGCGTGCCCAGGGCGGCGGCTCCGGCGAAGTCGGGGAGGAGTGCCACGGCACCGGCCACCAACGCAGCGGCCGACGTTCCTATCGTCACCAGGCGGCGACGCCGGCTGAGCCGGTGCAGACCCTTCATGACTCACCTCGGGTGCTGCGGGGTGCCCTGGGCGCAGCGGTCGTGCGCGCCTTCGCCGGGGGTTCGTGGGTGTGACGTGTCATGGGAACGGCTTTCTTCCGGGATGCCTCGACGGGGAAACCGGGGCGCCTTCCGCACCGGCCCGTCACGGCGAGCGGCGGGAAGGGCACCCCACACATGGGAGGCATCCGCACGCGCGGCCCCGTAACGAAAACGGTGGCGCGATCCGGATGATTGCCCGGTGACACATCTCGCAGGCGAAAACCGTTACGCCGAGTCCTCCGGCCCGGTCGCTCCCGTCAGGCCCAGGCCCCGCGCACGATGAAGGAAGACTGGCCGGCGAAGGCCCGGGTGCCGTCGGAGCCGTCGAGCCAGATGCCGCCGTCGCGGTAGCGGAGGACCGATCCGGGATAGTTGTGTGCGTGCAGGGTCACCGACCCGGCGACCGCCCCGGCTTGCGGACAGAAGGTGGCGTCCTCGCGGAACAGTTCGCTGCCGTCGTCGGTGCTCAGCCGCAGCCGCAGGTCACGATGGCGCAGGTAGCGGCCGTCGGCGGCGCGGAAGGTGACGCACCGCGGGTCGGCCAGGCCCCCGACGACCGTGAAGGTGCCCCGCTGGCGCGTCTGGGCGCTGCTGGACGCGTCCACCCGGCCGAGCGTCGTGAGGTCGCCGGCGTACGTGAGGTACAGGGCGGGGTCGTCCACGGACTCCAGCGAGCGTGCGCCCGGTGGAACCGCGGCCGCGCCGGCGGACGGACTCACCTGGGACGGTCCGGTCGGCGTGGCGGTGCCCGACGGTCCGGCCGGAGCCGCGATGCCCGACGGGACGGGTGCGGGATCGCCGGCCCTGGGAGCGGCGGTGACGCCGGGCGCCCGGGGCGCCGGTTCGGGCCAGGCCGCGTAGGTGGCGGCGGCTCCGCTGACGATCACGGCGCCGGTGACCAGGGAGACCAGCGGATGGGCGGTCACCGCGGAGAACTTGGCGATCAGCGATCCGTGCAGACCACCTCCCCCGGTCGCCGTGCCGGCCGCGACGGGTGCCGTGGCCAGCCCGGTGGCACTCGCGGCCGCACCCGGCAGCAGGCCCTTGGCGGCCAGCGCGGCGGTGAGCCCGGCCGGGACGGCCAGCGGCGCGACACGCAGGAGCAGCAGCTCGGCCGGAATCCGCTCACCCGTCGTCGGCGCGCAGACCGGGCAGCCGCGGGTGTGCCGCGCGATCCGCTTGCGCCACACCGACGCGGGGAGACCGTCCCAGCCGATGACGGTCTCGTCCAACCGCGGACAGCGCGGGTCGGCGTTCAGCGCGGCGACTATCGTCCGGCTCAAGTCCAGCTGCTCGCGCATGCGTTGCAGGCGCACTCCGACGTGGGCGGCCGTCAGCCCCGTCGCGGCGGCGAGGTCGTCACGGCTCAGCGTGCCGGCGCCCTCCTGCCACCACAGCGACAGCAGCACCCGATGGTCCGGGTCGAGCCAGCGGCCGGCCTCGACGACCTGGCGGCGCTCGTCCGACACGTGCAGACGCAGGATCGTCGTGTCCTCGGGAGCGGCGCCGGCGTCCGGTATCCGGTGCGCCTCGTCGATGACCACGGTCCGGCCGGCGAAGACGTGTTGCCGGTGACGGTGGGTGCTGATCTGGCGCAGCGCGATCGACACCAGCCAGGACCGGAAGCTCTTCGGTGCACGCAGGTCGGGCAGGTCGCGCACGACGCGCAGCAGGGTCTCCTGCACGACGTCGTCGACGTCGGCGTGCCCGCTCAGCGCTCGCCCCACGATGTTGTAGAGCAACGGCAGGTACGCGGCGATCAGTTCCTCGCGCGCCCGGTCGTCACCGGCCTGCGCCGCGACCACCAGCCCCGCGTGATCGGCATCCATCAGCCCCATCCCCACCTCCCGCAGGGAGCGATCCGCCGAGTACGGCGCCACACCTTACGGCAGCGTGCCCTGATGGGGCCAAGACGCGTCGGCCGGGCGGGCCGCCCGGTGGGTGGCCACCCTGGTCGTCGACCGGCCGAGCCGGCCCCTCGTCGGTCGTCGGTGGTGCGCGGGTCAGGCGGGGAGGGTGAGGGTCGCCAGGGCGCCGCCGGTGGGGTGGTTGGCGAAGACGAGGGTGGCGCCGATGACGCGGGTGTGGCCGGTGGCGATGGTGAGGCCGAGGCCGTGGCCGCGGCCGCGTTCGGGGGCGTTGGTGCGGAAGCGCTGCGGGCCGTCGTCGAGGAGGTCGTCGGGGTAGCCGGGGCCGTGGTCGCGGACGGTGATGCGGTGGCCGTCGACGTGGAGTTCGACGGGGGCGGCGCCGTGGCGGTGGGCGTTGACGACGAGGTTGCCGAGGATGCGGTCCAGCCGGCGCAGGTCGGTGCGCACCTCGGCGTCGGCGGTGACCGTGACGTCCACGTCCAGGCCGGTGAGCGTGACGGTGCGGCGCACCGCCCGTTCGAGGGGGACGGCGGAGAGGTCCGGGGTCTCGACGTCGGCGTCGAGGCGGGAGACCTCCAGCAGGTCCTCGACGAGGGCGCGCAGGGCCTGGACCCGGTTCTGGACGAGCTGGGTGGGCCGGCCCGGGGGCAGCAGTTCGGCGGCGGTGACCAGGCCGGTCAGCGGGGTGCGCAGCTCGTGGGCGACGTCCGCGGTGAAGCGCTGCTCGTCCGCGAGCCGCCGGTGCAGCGAGCGGGACATCTGGTCGACGGCCGCCGCGAGGTCGGCCACCTCGTCCCGCCCGTCGACGAGTTCGCCGATCGGGGTGTCCGTCCGGCCGGCGGCGATGCCCCGGGCGGCGGTGGCCGCGGTGCGCAGGCGGCGGCTGATCCGGTCCGCGACCAGCACGCCGGCGAGGACGGTGGTGAAGACGGCCGCGACGACGGTGAGCAGGATGATCCGGTCGAGGTCGGCGATCGACTGCCGGTCCTGGGTGAAGTCGACCCGGACCGAGAGCACGGCGTTCTGCACCGGTCCGGCCGCCCACATCGTCTCGCCGTCCGGCCCGGCCGCCAGCAGCGTGCCCTGCCGGCCGTCGGCGGCGAGCGTGTGCAGGCGGGTCGGCAGCGCGGGGTCGTTCAGGGCGGCGCCGTGGCCGGCGACGTCGCCGCTGCGCGCGTACGCGCCGAGCGAGGAGTCGAGGGCGGTGAGGGCGGTGGCGCGGGCCTGGTCGACGTGCTGGCGGATCATCGCCTGGTGGACCAGCAGGCCTACGGCCACCGCGACCAGGACGGAGATCGCGGCGACGGCGGTGGCGATCTGGCGGCGCAGCGTCATGCCGGCCGCCGCAGCTTGTAGCCGAAGCCGCGGACGGTCTCGATCCGTCCGGCGCCGATCTTGGCGCGCAGCCGCTGCACGTGGACGTCGACCACGCGGGTGTCCGCGCCCCACTCGTAGTCCCAGACACGTTCGAGCAGGGTCGAGCGCTCCAGCACGATGCCGGGCGCGGCGGTGAACTCCAGCAGCAGCCGCAGCTCGGTGGGGGTGAGCGGGACGAGGCGGCCGTCCACCCGGACCTCCATGCTGTCGGTGTCCACCTGCATGCCGTCGAAGCTGCGGACGGTGGGGGAGGGCGCGGGGGTGGGAGAAGGAGACGGGGGAGGGGACGACGCGGGGACGGCGGGGACGCCGTCGTCGGCCGGGGCCGGGACGACGCGGATCCGCCGCAGGACCGTCCGGATCCGGGCGACCAGCACGGCGCTCTCGAACGGCTTGACCACGTAGTCGTCCGCCCCGGCCTCCAGCCCGGACACGACGTCCACCGGGTCGGTGCGCGCCGACATCATCAGGATCGGCAGCTGGCTCTCCTCGCGGATCCGCCGGCACAGCCCGACGCCGTCGAGGAGCGGCAGCATGACGTCCAGCAGGACCAGGTCGGGTCGGACGGCGTGGAACGCCTCCAGCCCTTCCAGGCCGTCGGCGGCCGTGGAGACGGGGAAGCCGTAGCGCTCCAGGGCCATCCGGGTGGCCTCGCGGATCACCTCGTCGTCCTCGACGATCAGGATGCGGGGCTGGGCGGGCGTCTCGGCGGGGGTCATGGGTGCGGAGGCCAGGGGGTCGGGGTTCACGGCTGCTGCACTCCCGGGAGGGTGGGCGTCGGCGGCCGGGCTGGGTTCTTGGGGACGAGCGGGGACGGGACGGCGGTCGGGGTGGCCGTCGGGGCGGCCGGTTCGGCCGTCGGACGGACGGGACCGGGGGCGCGGCCGCCCGGCGGCACGACGGACGTCACCGGGTCCGGTCCGGCGGACGGGCCGGGCAGCGGGCCGGTGCCCTCGAACCTCTGCTCCAGCCGGGCGAGCCGGACGCCGTCCCACTGGTAGTGGCTGGTGGTCTGGACGGAGGTGGTGGTCTGCTCGTGCAGCCACAGGTCGGTGCCGATGGTCTCGGCGCTGAACAGCGGCACCAGCTTGACCCGCAGGACCGGTACGAGCCGGTCGTCGACCAGGGTGTAGACGTGCAGCACGACCTGCTGGGGGACGGCCACGGCGGTGATCAGCTCGGGCTTCCCGTCGCCGGTGAGGTCGCGGAACTCGGGGCTGCGGACCGCGCAGCCGGTGCACGAGCCGAGGGCCGGCCGCTCCTCGGAGCTCACCTCGGGGTCCTTCGCGAGGACGGCGCGGACGTCGACCGCGGTGATGTCCCGCCCGGCCACGGTCAGGTCCGGGACGGGCTGCGGCGGCGCCTGGGAGGCGGAGCCGGTCTCGGTGGCGGAGGAGGACGGCGTCGGCGGGGCGTTCAGGCCGGGCCAGAGCGGCTGCGCCCGCAGGGGCGGTGTGACCGGCTGCGACGGGCCCTGGTCCTTCAGGCCGCCGGGGTCGGCCCGGCCCACGACCAGGGCCGCGGCCAGCGCGACGAGGACGGCCACGGCCGCGAGGGCGGCCACCGGCGTGGCGGCGCGCCGGCGGCGGGGCGGGGATGCTGCTGCCACGTCGGTGCTCGCCCTCCTGCTTTGCCTGGTCGTGGGGGGCGCCGCGCGTGTACGACGTCCTTGTCGTGCCTTTGGTGTAAGTCGTGCCGGCGGCGGCCGATGGTTCCCGTGCGGCCGGCCGGGCCGGCTCAGGCCAGGTCGGCCAGGACGACGATGTTGTCGGTCCAGTGGCCGTCCGAACCGATGCTGCCCCCGCAGGTGATGAGCCTGAGGGCCGGGGCCGGGGTGTCACCGTAGACGGCGTCGGTCGGGAAGCGGTCCTTGGCGGCCTGCAGCAGTGAGCGGACCGTGAAGTCCACGGTGGTGCCGTCCGCGCGCCGCACCTGGACGAGGTCGCCCGGCCGCAGCTGCGGCACGCGGTGGAAGACCGCCGGGCCGTGGACGGTGTCGTAGTGCCCGATGAGGACGGCGGGACCGGTCTCGCCGGGGGTGGGCCCGTTTCGGTACCAGCCGACTTCCCCGGCCCGGTCGGCCGGCGGCACCTGGACCGTCCCGTCGGTGTTCAGGCCGAGGCCGGTCACCGGGGCGTCGACGCCGGCGGACGGGATGAGCAGGCGGGTCGGCTCCGAGGCGGGGAGGGCCTTCGGGGCGCCGGGCGGCGCGGTGGCGGCCGGGGTGCCGGCGCCGGTGGTGCCGGAGACGGCGGGGGTGGACGCGGCGGATCCGGAGGCCGGACCGCCCGCCGCGCTGCCGTGCGCCGAGGACTCGATCCGTACGACCGGCGTCTCCTGGGAGCCGAGCGCCACCGACGCGCCGAGCACCAGGCACAGCAGTCCGGCCGCCCCCACGACGGCCCGGCGCACCACGCCCGGTCCGCGCTGCGGCCCGCGCCGCCTCCGCCGTCCGTGGCCTCGTCCTGGTCCAGGACCGTGCCCCTGCCCCTGCCCCTGCCCCCGTCTCCGCCCGGCTGCGCGCCGCCGGCCGGCCGGTGCCCCGTCCGCGCCCGGGTCCGTCCCGGCGCCGCCGCCCCGCCTGGCCAGGAGCGGGGCTGCGGCGCCGGGGTGCCCGGCGGGCTCGGGGCCGGTGTCAGCCGCGCGCACCGGAACGGCGGCGCAGGAGGGCGAAGCCCAGCGCCCCGGCGCCGACGGCCGCGACGGCACCGCCGGCGGCCAGGGTGAGGCCGTTGCCGTCGGTCGCGGTGGACCCGTCCCCGGCCTGGGCGGCGCCCTTCGGAACCTCGCGGACCTGCGGCCGGTCGGCGTCCTGGGCGCCGGTCGGCGCGGGTGTGGCGGTGGGTGCCTTGGCGACGCCCGCGGCGGCGGGCGCACCGGCGGTCGGCCGGGCCGGAGCGGGCTGGGCGGGTGCGGGGCCCTTGGGCACCACGACCGCGCCGGAGGCGGCGGGGCCGGCGGTCGGGGTGGCCGTCGGGATGGCCGGGGCGGCACTCGGGACGGCCGTGGGCGTGGCCGGCGCGGGGGCCCCGTCGGCCCACGCCTGCCCGCCGGTCAGGGCGGTCAGCAGCGCGGCCCCGGTCAGTGCGCAGACGGCCAGGATCCGGCGGCCCGGCGCGCGATCGGTACGGCTCCTGCTCATGGGTGCTCTCCTTCGTCGGCATCGTCGACGCTCGTCGTCGACGGTCGGCATCGACGTCCGTCGTCGACGTCCGTCGTCGACGCGTTCCGACCCCTGCGGCCGGTGCGTCGACCGAGACGTTAGGGATCCCGTGTCGCGGTCCCCGGCCGGTCGCGTCACGGCGGCCCATCGGCTTCGTAACACCCTCGAAGGCCTTCGTAACGGCTCCGGAGGGCTCCGTGACGAAGGCCGGGCAACGACTCCCGGAGCCCCGCGGCACCTCCAACTCCCGGCACGGGGAAAAGAAACCTCCCCCATGCCTGAACCAACCCGCCCGCCCGTGCGTACCCCCTGGTGGCGGGGGGGACCGGAGAGAAAGGTGGCAGCGATGAGCATGCTGGCCAACCTGGTCCCGGCGATGCGGCACGGCGGCAAGCACGACCGCAAGACCGGCAAGGAGACCAGGGACTCCAAGACGGGCCGCCGTCGTCGTCGCGGATCGAACTCGCGGCACTGACGGCTCCGCCGTCCTGTCAGGGCCGGGCCCCGGCGGCCCGGCCACGTTCCACGGGCTGGACTCGTACCGTGTGGTCACCGCTGCGGCCGACGGCCGCCGACGCGGGTGACGGCGACGGCGCCCGGGTGGATCCGGTCGTCGAGCCGGCCCCGGCCCTGCCGCTGCGGCGGACGTTCGGGCGGCTCTGGCCCTACACGAGGGGCGGGCGGCGCTGGCTCGTCATGCTGCTGGCCCTCGTCCTGGCCGGCCCGGTGGTCGACACGGCCGCGATCTGGCTGTTCAAGGTCGTCGTCGACGACGTCCTCGTCCCGCACAGGCTCGACCTCTTCCTGCCGGTCGCGCTCGCCTACGCGGGGCTGACGGTCGTGGCGGGGGCACTGGGCTTCGCCGACGAGATGACCTCGACGTGGGTCGGCGAGCGCTTCCTGCTGGCCCTGCGGGCGGACGTGTTCCGGCACCTGCAGGGCCTGTCGCTGGGCTTCTTCGAGCGGCGGCGGCTCGGCGACGTGCTGGCGCGGCTGACCGGCGACGTCGAGGCGGTCGAGACGTTCCTGCTCTCGGGCGTCGTCGACGCGGTCGCGTACGTCGCCGAACTCGCCGTCTTCCTCGGAGTGCTGTTCTACCTACGGTGGGACCTCGCGCTGGTCGCGCTCGTCGTGGTGCCGCTGTTCTGGTTCACCGCGCGGCGCTTCTCGGCACAGGTGAAGGCCGCCTCGCGCGAGCGGCGGCGGCGCAGCGGCTCGGTCAGCGCGCTCACCGAGGAGTCCCTCGGCAACATCGCGCTCGTCCAGGCCTGCAACCGGCAGGGCTGGGAGCAGGAGCGGTTCCGGCGGGAGAGCATGGCGCGGTTCCGGGCGACGATGGAGGCCACCCGCCTGCGGGCGCTGTTCGCGCCGATCGTGGACGTCCTTGAGCTGGCCGGCGCGCTGATCGTCCTCGGGCTGGGCGCCTGGGAACTCGCGCGCGGGCGCCTGACGCTGGGAGAACTCCTGGTCTTCGTCGCCCTGTTGAGCCGTCTGTACGGCCCGGTCCGGGGGATCTCCCGGCTCAGCAACGGCTTCTACTCGGCCTCCTCCGCCGCCGAACGGATCCTCGAACTCCTCGACGAGCGCCCGCAGGTGAGCGATCCGCCGGTGCCGCTGCGCCCCGCCCGGGTGCGCGGGGCGGTCGCCTTCGACAGGGTGTGGTTCCGCTACCCGGGGTCGACGCGGGTGGCGCTGTTCGACGTGTCGTTCCGCGCCGAGCCGGGCGAGACGGTCGCGCTGGTCGGACCGAGCGGTGCGGGCAAGTCGACCGTCGCCAAGCTGCTGCTGCGCTTCTACGACCCCGAGCGCGGAGCCGTCCGCCTGGACGGGATCGACCTGCGCGAACTGGCGGTCGCCGATCTGCGCGAGCACATCGCCGTCCTGCTGCAGGAGACCCTGGTCGTCCACGGCACCGTGCGCGAGAACATCGCGTACGGGCGGCCGGGTGCCACGGACGCCGAGATCGTGGCCGCCGCCCGGGCCGCCGACGCCCACGAGTTCGTCAGCCGGCTCCCGGACGGCTACGACACGGTGGTCGGCCGCAACGGGCGGCTGCTGTCCGGCGGGCAGTGCCGGCGGCTGGCGATCGCCCGCGCGATGATCCGCGACGCGCCCGTGCTGATCCTCGACGAGCCGACGACGGGGCTGGACGCCGAGTCCGCGCGCCGGGTCCTGGCACCGCTCGGGCGGCTCATGCGGGGCCGGACGACGATCGTCGTCTCGCACGACCTGCCCGCCGTCCGGCACGCCGACCGGATCGTGCTGCTCCGTGACGGCTGCGTCGCGGACAGCGGCACGCACGATGAACTGCTGGCCCGCGACGACGGATACGCGCGGCTCGACGGGCTGCATCGCTCCAACCTGGCCGAGGAGGTGCCGCGTTGAGCCCGGACACCGCCCGACCGCCCTTCCCCGCAGGGACGTCCATCGCCCCCGGGTACCAGGTCCTGGCCCACCTCTGCCGCACCGGCTGGCTCGACCTCTACGACGCCTGGAGCGAGGAGCGCGACTGCCGCTGCGTCGTGAAGGTGCTCCGCCCGGACCGCCGCCGTGAGCGGCGGCTGCGCACCAGGCTGCTCCAAGAGGGCCGCTGGCTGGCCGAGTTCACGCACCCGCACCTCGTCCGAGGCTACGGGACGGGCGAGCGCCCGCAACCGTACGCCGTTCTGGAGACGCTCACCGGGGAGACGCTCTCCCACGTCCTGGACACCCGCCCCCGCCGCCCGGCCGCCGCCGACGTGGCCCTGCTCGGGCTCCACCTGTGCTCGGCCGTCCACTACCTGCACGGCCGCGGCCTGCTGCACCTCGACCTCAAGCCCTCCAACGTCGTGATCGACTGCCGCCGGGCCAAGGTGCTCGACCTCAGCGTCGCCCGTCCGCCGGGCCCGGCCGCACCCGGCATCGGCACCGACGGCTACCTCGCCCCCGAACAGGCCCGCGGCGGCCGGCTCACCGCGGCCGCCGACGTCTGGGGCATCGGCATCACCCTCTACGAGGCCGCCACCGGCGACGTCCCGTACGACGGCCCGTACCCGGACGGCCCGGCACCACCGGTCTCCCGGCGCCGCCGCCTTCCGCGCCCCCTGGCCGCCGCCATCGACGCCTGCCTCCGCACCGACCCGGAAGCCCGCCCGGGCGTAGCCGAACTGGCCGCCCGTCTCGACGAGTCGCTCCCCCAGGGACGCCGCGCGGTGCCGCCGGACGAGCAGTGATCTCAGCGCGCCGTCCGTAGCCGGCGCAGCGTCCAGTCCGCGCCCAGCCGCTGCGTGTGCGCCGTGAACAGCTCCGCGGCCCGGCGGTACGACAGCCGCCCCCGGCCCGTGTGCGGGCAGCGGTCCGCACGGGCCGTGCCGGCGGGGGCCCTGCGGTCGGTGAGGAAGAGCGGTCCGGCGGCGCGGCCGGCGACGAGGAGGGGGAGCAGGCGGGCGGTGCCGGCCTGCCACCGTACCGCCGGCCGCCCCGGGTGGGGGCGGGTGCGGTGTGCCGGGAGGTCGAGGTCGTCGGTGTTCAGGGCGAGGACGGTCTCGATCGCGGCGCCGCACTCGTGCAGCAGGTGCCACAGCGTCTGCTCGCGCAGCGGCGCCCGGAGCGCGAACAGGGCGCGCAGCTCGTCCGGGGCGAGCGGGCCGGCGGCGGGTGCGGGGGCCGGACGGGCGCGCAGGTCGGAGGCCGGGTCCTGGGTGATCCAGCCCTGGGCGCGCCACCAGGCCACGGCCGCACGCAGGGTGGACAGCTCGCGGTTGAGCGTGCGCACGTCGGTGTCCGCGGCGCGGCGGGTGGCGGCGGCACCGAGGCGGGCGGCGGCGTCCGGGTGGTCGAGCAGGGCGAGCGGGAGGACGGGCGGCCGGGCGCGGCGCCGCCCGGGGCCGGTGGGGGCGGGCCGGTCGGCGAGCGCCCAGGCCCAGGTGTCCAGCCCGATCCGGTAGACCCGGCGGGAGCCCTCGGCGAGTCCGGAGACGGCGAGGTAGCGCTCGACGGCGACGGCGTACTCGACCGGGGGAAGCTCTGTCATCAGTGGACCTCTGCCGCAGTAAACGAATGAATCACGGTGCTTGAACCCGACGGAATCGTATCCGTGAATCGCAGTAAACGGCAGGTGAAACGGCATTCAAGTGGCTATTTACTGCGGCACGTGCGAGCGTCGCGAAAATTGATTCGGAAAGGCTCAAGTTTTCCTGCCGGAACCCTTGAACGGTTCCTCCGCGCGGAGGCAGACTTGCCGCCCATGGCAGTGGAAACCGAACGGATCCCGGCCCGTCGACGGCGCCCGGGAGACCGTCTCACCGTGCTGGGCGAGCACGACTTCCGGTGGTTCTTCATGGGCTACGCGACGTCCCTCCTCGGCTCCGCGATGGCACCGGTGGCGGTGGCCTTCGCGGTGCTCGGCGGCGTGGCGGACGGCCCCGGCGGTCCCCGTGGTGGCGGCACCGGCGGGGACGGCGCCGACCTGGGCTGGGTGATGGCCGCCCGGATCCTGCCGGTGGTGCTGGTCCTGCTCGCCGGCGGAGTGGTCGCGGACCGGCTCGGCAGCCGCCGCGTGATGCTCGCCTCGGACGGGCTCCGCGGGGTGGTCCAGGCGCTGTTCGCCGCGCTGTTGGCGACCGGACACGCGCCGCTGTGGGCGATGGTGGCGCTCGTCGCCGTGTGGGGGATCGGCGAGGGGCTGTTCATGCCGGGGCTGGGCGCGCTGGTGCCCGGCCTGGTGCGCCGCGAGGAGCTCGTCGGCGACGCCAACGCGCTGCTGGGGATGGCCCGTTCGGCCGCGACGGTGGCCGGTCCCGCACTGGCCGGCGTGATCACGGCGGCCTGGGGGCCGGCGGTGGTGCTGGCGGCCGACGCGGTGACGTACGGGGTCGGTGCGCTCGCGCTGTACCGGCTGCGCCTGCCCGGTGCGCCGCCGGGCGACGGGCACGAGTCGCTCCTCGCGGACCTCCGTGCGGGCTGGTCGGAGTTCGGCTCCCGGCCGTGGCTGTGGATCACCACCGCGCACATGGGGCTCTTCAACCTGCTCGTGTGGGCACCGTTCCTGGTCCTCGGGCCGCTCACCGCGCAGCGCGAGCTCGGCGGTGCGCGCGCCTGGGGCGCGGTGATGGCCGTGTACGGCGGCGGTGCGGTGCTGGGCGGCCTGCTGGTGCTGGGCCGTCGCCCGGCCCGGCCGCTGGCGGTGGCCACCGTGGCGACGCTGGGCTGGGCACTGCCCTCGGCGGCGCTGGCGGCCGGTGCGGCGCTGCCGTGGGTGGTGGCCGGGGCGCTGGTCGCGGGCGTCGGCTCGGCGGTCTGCGGCACGCTGTACGACACGACGATGCAGCGCTGGGTGCCGCCGGAGGCGCTGGGCCGGGTGACGTCCTTCGGCGCGCTGGGCGCCTTCGCCCTGGGGCCGGTGGGCCTGGCGGCGGCGGGACCGCTGGCGGGGCGGCTCGGGACGGGGGCCCTCCTGGCGTTCGGTGCCCTCTGGCAACTCGGCGCCGCCGTGGCGGTGCTGGCCGTACCCGCCGTGCGCCGCCGCCGCTGGGAGGGCGACGAGGAGGCCGCCTGAACCCGCTCCGGGGCGCACCCCCGGGCAGACCGCCCGGCCCCGGCGCGCTACCGCCCCGCCCGCCCGGTGGACCCGCCGGCGGGCGGGGCCGCCTGCCCGCCCGGGGCCGCGCCCTCCGCACCCCGGGCGGTCCCGGCCGGCCGGTCGTACGGTGGAGGGTGCGGGGGGTCGACGGAGGAGGCTGGCCATGCCCGGTTCGCTCACCATCAGCCACCACGAGGCCGCGGTGGTCATCGACCACACGGACGCCGCACGGCTCGCCACCGTGCTGGAGGAACTGGCCTATCTGCTGGAGATCCCGGGTCCGAACCGGATCAACGACGCGCAGCTCACCGTCCTGTGCGAGGGCCGCACGGCGAACCGCGCCGAGCTGTCGCACTGGTCCCGCGCGCTCGCGGCGCAGCTGAAGGGCCGGCTCTAAGCCGGCGCACCGGCGCCGGTCCCGCCGTACGATGACGCGCGGGGCGGGCGGCCGTCGTGCGTCCCCCGGGTGCCGGGCTGGCCGGCGGTCGGCCCGGTGGAGGGTGAGGGTGGGGGCCCGAGCGTGCCGCAGATGTCCTGGCTGACCGTGCCGACGCCGCTGCCGAGCGGCCCGATGCACGTCGCGGTGACGCCGCTGGGCGTGGCGGCGGCGGGTTACGGCGGTCGCGACGGCGAGGTGCCGGCCTGTACCGACGACGCGAAGATCGCCGCCGTCACCGAGCGGATCGGCGCCTACCTGGCGGGCCGCAGCCGGGAGCTGGGCCTGCCGATCGACTGGAGCCTGAGCAGCGGCCCGCACCGGGAGGTGCTGCGGACGCTGTGGCGCGAGGTGCCGTACGGGCGGACCATCACCTACGGCGAACTGGCCGCGCGCAGCGGGGTGTTCGAGGACGTGACCGAGCCGGGCCTGGCGGCCCGCACGGTGGGGCAGATGATGGCCGCCAACCCCGTCGCACTGCTCGTGCCGTGCCATCGGGTGGTGGCGGCGGACGGCATCGGGGGCTTCGGCGGCGGACGGGTCGGGATCGACGTGAAGCGCTGGCTGCTGACCCTGGAGGGCGTGCTGGAGCCGACCCTCGACTGGAACGGCCCGCTCTGACGCCCGGCCCGACGCGTGATCCGGGGCCGGGGCCCGTGCCGACGCCGGAGCCCCCGCGCCGGATCCTCCCGCGCCGGGTCCTCCCGCGCCGGGTCCTCCCGTGCCGGGTCCTCCCGTGCCGGGTCCTCCCGTGCCGGGTCCTCCCGTGCCGGGTCCTCCCGTGCCGGATCCTCCCGTGCCGGGGCCGGGAGGACGGCACCCGGCATTCCGGCGAGTTCGATTAATCAATCGAACAAATATCGAGCAAGTGATCTAGTCGTACTATTTATTCGGTTATTCCGAACCACTCGAATGAGTGATTGCGGCATGCCTCCGTTCGGGCCCACCATGAACTTGCACCATGAATATGCAAGGCGTCACTTCATCGGGTTTGCGAAGGGCTCCCCTATGTCGACCGAAACGAATGCCGGTATTCCTGCGCCGGGTGCGCAGCCGGAGATCCGGCAGCAGCAGAGTCTGAGCACGGCTGGTGCGCGGAACCTCGCCACGACCACCAAGTCCGCGCCCCAGATGCAGGGCATCAGCCCGCGCTGGCTGCTCAGGATGCTGCCGTGGGTGCAGGTCTCCGGCGGTACCTACCGGGTGAACCGTCGCCTGCGCTACTCGATCGGCCGCGGCCGGGTGAGCTTCGTCAAGACGGGCGCCGAGGTGCGGATCGTCCCGCCGAGCCTCACCGAGGTGCCGGTGCTGCGCGGCTTCCAGGACGAGGCCCTCCTGGAGGAGCTGGCCGGGCGCTTCGTGCAACGCGAGTTCTCCGCGGGTGACGTGCTGGTCTCCGCCGGTGCGCAGATCAGCGAGGTCTTCATCATCGCGCACGGCAAGCTGGAGCGGATCGGAACCGGCAAGTACGGCGAGGACACGGTCGTCGGCACCCTCGCCGACGGCGACCACCTCGGCGACGAGGCCCTGCAGGAGGACACCGACACCTGGCCGTACACGGTGAAGGCGGCCACCGCCGGCACCGTGATGGTGCTGCAGTGGCCCGCCTTCCAGGAGCTCCACGACCGCTCCGAGTCGCTGCAGCTGCAGATCATGGAGTACCTGAACGGCTTCCAGCAGGCGCAGAACAAGCACGGCGAGGCCGCGATCGACCTCTCCGCTGGCCACGAGGGCGAGTTCGAGCTGCCCGGCGCCTTCGTCGACTACGAGCTGAAGCCGCGCGAGTACGAGCTGAGCGTCGCCCAGACGATCCTCAAGGTGCACAGCCGGGTCGCGGACCTCTACAACCAGCCGATGAACCAGACCGAGCACCAGTTGCGCCTGACGATCGAGGCCCTGCGCGAGCGCCAGGAGCACGAGCTCATCAACAACCCGGAGTTCGGCCTCCTGCAGAACGCCGAGTACGACCAGCGGATCCAGACGCACTCCGGCCCGCCCACGCCGGACGACATGGACGACCTGCTCAGCCGCCGCCGCAGCACCAAGATGTTCCTCGCGCACCCGAAGGCGATCGCCGCCTTCGGTCGCGAGTGCAACAAGCGCGGCCTCTACCCGGGGACGGTCGAGGTCGAGGGCAAGCACGTCACCTCGTGGCGCGGCGTGCCGGTATTCCCGTGCAACAAGATCCCGATCATCGGCGGCCACACCAGCTCGATCATCGCGATGCGGGTCGGCGAGGACAACCAGGGCGTCATCGGCCTGAACCAGACCGGAATTCCGGACGAATACCAGCCGGGCCTTTCGGTGCGGTTCATGGGGATCGACGAGAAGGCCATCATCTCCTACCTGGTCAGCGCCTACTATTCGGCCGCCATCCTGGTGCCGGACGCGATCGGCGTCCTGGAGAACGTGGACATCGCCCAGCGCTGAGGCGGGCGCCGCGGGCCGGCCGCGGAGGCGGCCCGCACGGCACGCCGACCGCGCCCCGTCCGCACCGAGCGCCGTCCGGCCCAGGCCCGTCTGCCGGGCCGGCCGGCGCCCCGCGCGCCCTACCGCGCACCGGCCGGCCGCGTCGCCCCCAGGGCGGCGGCTGGCCTTCTCACGACAGGTCATCAGGGGGAGGAACCCATGACGAGCC
This sequence comes from Kitasatospora sp. NPDC048722, assembly GCF_040650235.1. NCBI lineage: Bacteria > Bacillati > Actinomycetota > Actinomycetes > Kitasatosporales > Streptomycetaceae > Kitasatospora > Kitasatospora sp. NPDC048722. Next base: position 128,559 of record NZ_JBEZGX010000019.1, on the reverse strand, counting down.
CCACGCTGGAGCGGGACCACCGGGAGGGCCACGAGGCCGAGGACGTGCTCGTCCGGGCCCGCGGTCTGGTCGACCCGGTCCTGCGGGCCGCCGTCGACTCGCTGCCGGGCGCGATGCGCAAGGTCGCCGGCTACCACTTCGGCTGGTGGGAGGCGGACGGTTCGCCCTCCGCGGCGCCCTCCGGCAAGGCGATCCGCCCGGCCATGGTCCTCGCCGCCACTCAGGCCCTCGGCGGCGACCCGGCCGCGGCCACCGCCGCCGCGGCGGCCGTCGAGCTGGTGCACAACTTCACCCTGCTCCACGACGACGTCATCGACCGCGACGAGACCCGCCGCCACCGCCCCACCGCCTGGCGGGTGTTCGGTACCACCGAGGCGATCCTGGCCGGTGACGCGATGCACTCGCTGGCGCTGCGGCTGCTGGCCGAGGACACCCATCCGGCCGCCCGGTCCGCCGTCCGCCGCCTCACCGACTGCGTGGTCGAGCTGTGCGAGGGCCAGCAGATCGACTGCGCCTTCGAGCAGCGGGACGACGTCTCGCTCGCCGAGTGCCTCGCGATGGCCGAGGCGAAGACGGGCGCCCTGCTGGGCGCGTCCTGCGCGATGGGCGCGGAGTACGGCGGCGCGACCGAGCGGGCGGCGAAGGCGATGGACGGCTTCGGGCGGGAGATCGGGCTGGCGTTCCAGCTGATCGACGACCTGATCGGCATCTGGGGCGACCCGGCCGTCACCGGCAAGCCGGTCGGGGCGGACCTGGTGGCACGGAAGAAGTCGCTGCCGGTGGTCGCGGCGCTCGGCTCGGGCACGCCCGACGGCGCCCGGCTCGCCGAGCTGTACGCGCTGGAACGGCAGCTCAGCGCCGAGGAGTTGGTGCTCTGCGCGGCGGCCGTCGAGGGCGCGGGCGGGCGCGGCTGGGCGCAGGGGGAGTCCTGCGAGCGGATGGCCGCCGCGATGGACCTGCTGGCCGTGGCCGTACCCGAGCCGGCCCGGACGGACGAACTGCTCGCGCTGGCCGAGCTGGTGACGCGCCGCACCCACTGACCGCGCGCGGGAGTGGGAAGCCGGCCGGCCGACTTCCCACTCCCGCTTTCCATTCCCAGGGCGTCCCCTTCCCTCCACCCGCCCTTCCAGGTGCTGACCGGCGCCTCCCCGCCTAGCATCCCCTATGTAGTGATTTGTCCGAATCCTGCTGGGGAGAGCGACAGCATGGTCAGCCCGGCCCTCGTCGATCCGACCTCCGTCCGCGCGACGGCTGCCGAGGCCTGGCTGCGCGGGTACCCGATCCTGCGGAACTACCGCACCTTGTACGCGCAGGCGCTGGACGACGCCGATCCGGGGTACGTCGGCGGCTTCGGCGTCTTCCGCCACCACCCGCCGTCGTCCGCCCTCGCCCCGGCGACCCTCCGCACCGCGACCCCCCACACCGCGCCCCTTCCCACCCCGCCCCCCGGCGACGGATCCGTCGACCACGACCTCCCGTCCTCCTCCGCCTGGCTCGACCTGCGGGCCGAGCCCTGGGTGCTCTCCGTCCCCGCCGACGACCGCTACTACGTCCTGCCGGTCCACGAACTCGACGCCGTGTACGCCGGGTTCGTCGGCGCCCGCGCCACCGGCCCGGAGCCCGGCGACCACCTGGTGGCCGGCCCCGACTGGCGGGGCGAGCCGCCGCCCGGCGTCCGGAGCGTGATCCGCACCGCCACCCGTCTGGTCGGCATCGTCGCCCGCACGCACCTCGCCGGACCGGAACCCGCCGCCGTCGCCGCCATGGAGGCCGTCCGGGAGCAGTACCGGCTGAGGCCGCTGCACGAGTACGAGGGCACCCCGGCGCCGCCCCCCGCCCCGGACCCGGTCTGGCCGGTCTGGCGGGACGAGGTGACGGACACCGTCGAGTTCTTCGCCTTCCTCGACTTCCTGCTCGGCTTCTTCCCGATCCCGTCGCCCCGCCACCCGGCCGCCGTCCCGCTCCCGCCCGCCGAGGCGGACCTGCGCGGACGCCTCACCGACCTCGGGATCGACGGCCGCGGCGAGTTCGAGCCCGCCGCCCTCCCGCTGGACGTGCGGGCCGAGATGGAGCGCGGCATCGCCGACGCCCGGGCCCGGCTGGAGCGCGAGGCCGCCGCCCGCCCCGACGCGTGCGGTCTCGCCGGCACCCGCGAGCAGACCGGGGCCGACTACCTGCGCCAGGCCCTCGGCGCCCGGCTCGGCCCGTACGACCTCCCCGCCGAGGAGGTCTGGTGCGGCACCTGGACGGCCGACAGCGAGGGCCGCCGGCCGCCCAGCGCGAGCGACCGCGACTACACGATCCGGTTCGGCCCCGGCGCGCTGCCGCCGGCCCGCTTCTCCTGGTCCGCCGCCCTGTACGAGCTCCCGGAGCGTCGGCCGGTCGACAACACCCTCGACCGCTACGCGATCGGCGACCGGACCCCGGGCCTGGTCCACGACCGGGACGGTGGTCTGACGCTCCACGTCCGGCACAAGCGCCCCGCCGACGCAGAGCACTCCGCCAACTGGCTCCCGGCGCCGGACGGCCCGTTCACCGTCGTCCTGCGCCTCCGCGGCCCCGAGGCCCCCGCACTCGACGGCCGCTGGCGGCTCCCGCCGCTCACCCCGCGCTGACCGCCGCCCCCGACCACGACCGACCACGACAGGACACCCGATGACCCAGCCCGAGCTGGAGGCCCTGGCCGCCGACGCGTACGTCTACGGCTACCCGCTCGTCGCCGGCCTCACGATGGTCGAGCGCTTCACCAAGGGCGGGATGGGCACCCTCCCGGCGGCGGCGTTCAACCGCTTCAGCCACGCCACCCGGCTGGCCGCGCCGGGGGACGACTTCGTCTCGGTCAACAACGACACGGTCTACTCGATCGCCCAGCTCGACCTCTCCGAGGGCCCCCAGGTGCTGCACGTCCCGGACACCGCCGGGGCCTACTACGTGCTGCAGTTCGTCGACGCCTGGACCGACAACTTCGCCTACCTCGGCAGCCGCGCCACCGGTACCGGCGCGCAGACCTGGCTGGTCGTCCCGCCCGGCTGGCACGGCACCCCGCCCGACCCGGAGAAGGTGATCGAGGCGCCGACCACGGTCGCGACCGTCGTCGGCCGCTTCGCCTGCGCCGGCCCGGACGACCTCCCCCGGGTCAAGGCCCTCCAGAACGCGCTCACCCTCACCCCGCTGGAGCCCGGCGGGGTGGCCGCCGGTCTGCCCGAGCCCGACCAGGACGTCCCCGAGCGGCTCGCGTTCTTCGAACGGATGCGGATCTGGATGCGGGCCTTCCCGCCCGCCGGGCCCGACGTCGAGTACGAGCGGCGCCTGGCACCGCTGGGCCTCCTGGACGAGGGCGTCTCCCCGTACCGCGCGGCGGCCTCGGACTGGACCCACACCCTGCTCAAGGGGCTGGCCGCCGGGCGCGAACGGGTCGAGGCGGCCACCCGCCCGCCCGAGGACCACCCGCTGGGGGAGTGGCGCTCGGCGCTGCACCTGTTCGACTACAACATCGACCACCTGGGCCCCGGCACCATCGACGACCCCGAGTGGCGCATCCCCGACCGCCGCGCCGGCTACCTCAGCCGTGCCGCCGCCGCCCGCGCCGGCCTGTGGGGCAACCACGCCTACGAGACCTCGTACGCCATGACGTACGACGACTCCGACGGCCGCCCGCTCAGCGGCGCGAACCGCTACACGCTCCGCTTCGACCAGCCGCCGCCGGCCGAGGCGTTCTGGTCCGTCACGATGTACTCGGTGCCGGACTACTACCTCGTGGCCAACCCGATCGAACGCTACTCGATCGGCGACCGCACCCCCGGGCTGGTGCACGGCGCGGACGGCTCGCTCACCCTGACCCTCCAGCACGAAGAGCCCGAGGACCCGACGGAACTGGCGAACTGGCTTCCCACCCCGGCCGGCGAGTTCCGTCCGATCATCCGCTTCTACCAGCCGAAGCAGTCCGTCCTGGACGGCACGTACCAGGTGCCCCTGATCCACCGGCGCTGAACCGCTCTCGGCTCCGGCCGGGGAGACGCCGCTCCCTCCGCCGCGTGCACCCCGACGCCGTAGCCCGCCCTCCGGCGTGGGCCGAGAGACGCCTCCCTCACCGCGGCGAAGGCTGCGGCGGGGCCGACGTGCCGCTCCGCGGGTGCGGTGTCGACGTCGCGCTCGGGGACGCCGTTGCCGTCGGGCCCGGTGAGTGCGAGGGCGGGGGCGTCGGCGTCGGCGTGCTCGTGGGCGGGGCCGTGGGGGTGGCGGTCGGTGCGGGCGTCGCGCTGGGCGAGGCCGTGGCGGTCGGGGTGGTGCCGGGGGCGGGCGTGGCCGTGGCCGTCGGTTCCGCGGTCGGCGTCGGCGAGGCGGGCGCCGAGGAGGAACCGCCCCGGTCCTGCGGGCCGCCGTCCAGGGTGACCACGGCCTCGGACGGCGGCAGCGCGATCCGGGCCGTCCAGTGCGTCGCGGGGGCGAGGCCGTCGTCCACCGTGACGATCACCGTGATGCGCCGGCCCGGTTCGAGCGTCCCGGAGTCGCGACTCAGCCGGAGCCAGGCCGCGTCCACGACAGCGTGCCAACGGATCTCGCTGCCACCGGAGTTGGTGAGCGTGAGGACCGTCCGGCTGCCGTACTCGCCCGCCTCGACGGTGAGCAGCCCGACCGGCGCGGGCCGGTTCGCGCCGGCGCCCGCGGCCCAGCCGGACCCGGCCGCCGCCGCGGGCGCGGCGATCAGGGCGGGGCTGCCGAGCGGCGTCGCGCCCCGGCCCGGCACGGGGACGGCGGGGCCCTGGATCACCGGCCCGTGGAAGCCGGGAAATAACGTTTCTGCACCCGTCGCTCCCGTCCCCGCGAGCTCCACCCCGGGCACCCCCGTCCCGCCGACGGAACCCGTGCCCGAGGTGGTGCCCCCCACCCCGTCGGCCCCGGCCGGCCGCTGCTCGGCCTGCCGCCCGGCCTCGTCCACCCGCACCGACGACACGGCCGCCGCCGCGCCGGGGCCGCCGCCACCCCGGTGGCCGGCCCACAGCGCGACCACCGGCGCCGCCAGCACGGCCGCGAGCACCCCGGTGGTCACCACCCGCCGCCGGACGGCCAGTCCGCGCCCCGCGTCCGGCGCGCGGTGCCGCGGGAAGCCGCTCTGGTCGAACCGCAGGCCCGGCTCGACGACCGCCTCCGCACTCGCACCCCGACCGGCCCCGGACTCCTGCGGCAGGTACGTCACCATGCCGTCGCGTGCGGACGAGGCCAGTGCGGCGGGCGCCGTCAGCAACGGCAGCCCGGCCAGTCCGGAAAGGCCGGAGGGCCCCGACGGCCCCGAGCCGTCCGCCGCCTCACCCGCCTCGCCCACCACCCGCTCCGCCGTCCCCCGGCAGGTCGGACAGTCGACGACGTGCTGCACGAGCTCCCGCCGCAGCGCCGGCCCGAGCACCCAGTCCCGCCAGTTCTCCGCCCCGGCCCCGCCGAGCCGGTCGAGCTCCGGGCAGCTCCCCACTCCGAGCACCAGCAGCGCCGACCTGGTGCGGGCGACCTCCGCCTCCGCCGCGCCGAGCAGCGCCCGGGTCGCGTCGAACGGCAGCCCGAGCACCGCGGCCACCTCCAGCGGGGTCAGCCGGTGGCGGACCGACAGCTCCAGGGCCTCCCGCTGCTCGGGGTCGGTCCCGGCCGCCTCCGGCCAGGCGAGCGAGGCCAGCTCGCGCCGGCGCCGGGCCGCCTCGTCCTCCGTCAGCCCGGTGCCGGCCGTCCCCCCGGCGCCGTCCGCGAGCCGCCGCAGGCAGCAGTACCGGGCGAGCGAGAACAGCCAGGCCCGGACGAGCCCGGGTTCGGCCAGCCGTGCGCCGTGCCGCTGCGCCAGGTCGCGGACCTCGCTCAGGGTCTCGGCGGCGGTGTCGTGCTCGCACAGCACCGAGAGGCAGTAGGTGAACAGGCCGTCCACCTGCCGGTCGTACGCCGCGAGCACGGCCGTCGCCGGCCCTTCCGCGCGCGGCGGCCCATCAGTACGCGTTGTCACCCGTCCGACGGTAGGCACGGAGGGCGGCCCGCCCGGCCGATTCCTGGCGTATGTACTTCTTTCGGGTAACAACATCGCCCACGTGTGTGGACGCGAGGCGCTGAACAGGACCCGACCCGGACCCCGACCCGGACCTCGTACGGCCGTACCCGCCGCTGTCGTACCCAGACGCTACGGTGGGCCCCATGGCTGCCCGTACCAAGACCACCGCCAAACCGCGCCCGGCGTACCGCTGCACCGAGTGCGGCAACCAGCTGCCCAAGTGGGTCGGCCGCTGCCCGGAGTGCAACGCCTGGGGCACGGTGGAGGAGTACGGCGCGGTGCCGATCCGGACGACGGCGGCCGGCCCGGTCAGCGCGCCCGCCCGGCCGATCGCCCAGGTGGACGGCCAGGTGGCGACGGCCCGGTCGACGGGCGTCCCGGAGCTGGACCGGGTCCTCGGCGGCGGTCTCGTCCCCGGCGCCGTGGTGCTGCTGGCCGGCGAGCCCGGCGTCGGCAAGTCCACCCTGCTGCTGGACGTCGCCGCGAAGGCGGCCACCGCCCAGCACCGCACGCTCTACGTCACCGGTGAGGAGTCGGCCGGCCAGGTCCGGCTGCGCGCCGACCGGATCGACGCGCTCTCCGAGCACCTCTACCTCGCCGCCGAGCAGGACCTCGGCGCGGTGCTCGGGCACATCGAGGCGGTCGGCCCCGGCCTGCTGATCCTCGACTCGGTGCAGACCATCGCCTCCGCCGAGCTGGACGGCGCCCCCGGCGGCCCGGCCCAGGTCCGCGAGGTGGCGGGCGCGCTGATCCGGGCGTCCAAGGAGCGCGGCATGGCCACGCTGCTGGTCGGTCACGTCACCAAGGACGGCCAGATCGCCGGGCCGCGCCTGCTGGAGCACCTGGTGGACGTCGTGCTGAGCTTCGAGGGGGACCGGCACGCCCGGCTGCGGCTCATCCGCGGGGTCAAGAACCGCTACGGCGCCACCGACGAGGTCGGCTGCTTCGAGCTGCACGACGAGGGCATCGTCGGCCTGGCCGATCCGTCCGGCCTCTTCCTGACCAGGCGTGACAAGCCCGTCCCGGGCACCTGCCTCACCGTCACGCTGGAGGGCAAGCGCCCGCTGGTGGCCGAGGTGCAGGCGCTGATGGTGGATTCGCAGATCCCGTCGCCGCGCCGGACGACCTCCGGCCTGGAGTCGCCGCGGATCGCGATGATCCTGGCGGTCGTCGAGCGGCACGGCGGCGTGAAGCTCGGCAAGCAGGACATCTACACCGCGACGGTCGGCGGGGTGAAGCTCAGCGAGCCGTCCGCGGACCTCGCGGTCGCGCTCGCGGTGGCCAGCTCCTCCACCGACACCCCGCTGCCGAGCAACCTGGTGGCGATCGGCGAGGTCGGCCTGGCGGGCGAGGTGCGGCGGGTGACGGGCGTGCAGCGGAGGCTCGCCGAGGCGCACCGGCTGGGCTTCACGCACGCCCTCGTCCCGCCGGACCCGGGCAAGGTGCCGCCGGGCATGAAGGTGGTCGAGGTGGCCGACATCGGCGAGGCGCTGCGCGCCATCCCGGGCCGCCGCCGGGCCTCCGCCAAGCCGCGCGGCGAGGCGCGTGGTGAGGCACCGTCGGCGCCGCCGGCCCCGCGCCAGGCCCGGGTCGCCGCCTACCCGGAGGAGCTGATGGACGGCTGGGAGCCGCTCGACTCCGACGAACTGCGCTGACCCAAGCCCTGTCTCCGCCACACGCAGTTAGACTTTCCCCTGTCTCATTGACGAGAAGGCGAGTACCGAGCGGTACTGAGCGACAGAGCAACAGACCGCAGGCCGGCGCGCGGCGCGAGGCGCGCGGCACGGGTCGACCGGAGGAGTCACGTGGCAGCCAGCGACCGGGGGGCGGACAAGTCCTCCCGTGAGGAGGCCCTGCTGCGGGCCTCCCTCAGCGCGATCGCGCCCGGCACGGGGCTGCGCGACGGCCTGGAGCGGGTCCTGCGGGCCAACACCGGCGGTCTGATCGTGCTCGGCTTCGACAAGCAGGTCGAGTCGATCTGCACCGGCGGCTTCGTCCTGGACGTCGAGTTCACCGCGACCCGGCTGCGCGAGCTGTGCAAGCTGGACGGCGCGGTGGTGCTGGACAAGGACATCACCAAGATCGTCCGGGCCGGCGTCCACCTGATGCCGGACTCCACCATCCCCACCGACGAGACCGGCACCCGCCACCGCACCGCAGAGCGGGTCAACCGGCAGACCGGCTACCCGGTGGTCGCGGTCTCGCACTCGATGCGGCTGATCGCGATGTACGTCAACGGCACCCGGCGGGTGCTGGAGGACTCGACCACGGTCCTCTCCCGCGCCAACCAGGCGCTCGCCACCCTGGAGCGCTACAAGCTCCGCCTGGACGAGGTGGCCGGCACGCTGTCCGCGCTGGAGATCGAGGACCTGGTGACGGTCCGGGACGTCACCGCCGTCGCCCAGCGCCTGGAGATGGTCCGGCTGATCGCCACCGAGATCGCCGGCTACGTGCTGGAGCTCGGCATCGACGGCCGCCTCCTGTCGCTCCAGCTGGACGAGCTGATCGCGGGCGTGGAGCCGGAGCGCGAGCTGGTCGCCCGGGACTACTTCCCGGAGCGAGCCGCCAAGAAGGGCCGGACGGTCACCGAGGTGCTGGCCGACCTTGAGGCGCTCACCCACGCCGAGCTGCTCGACCTGCAGACGGTCGCCAAGGCGCTCGGCTACTCCGGATCGCCGGAGTCGCTGGACGCCGCCGTCTCGCCGCGCGGCTACCGGCTGCTGGCGAAGATCCCGCGCCTGCCCAACACGGTGATAGAGCGCCTGGTCGAGCACTTCGGCGGGCTGCAGAAGCTGCTCGCGGCGAGCATCGACGACCTGCAGACGGTCGAGGGCGTCGGCGAGACCCGCGCCCGCTCGGTCCGCGAGGGCCTGTCGCGCCTTGCCGAATCGTCCATCCTGGAGCGCTACGTCTGACTCTCGGACGGATCGTCCGACCGACCGTCAGGCGCCGATCGGCCCGTACGGCACCGAAGCCCCCGACTCGCGAACTGCGGGTCGGGGGCTTCGCCGTATTGGGAGGGGTGACGGCCGGTCAGCCGTCCAGGCGGATCGAGATGCGCGCCGAGACCTTGTCCCCGGTGAGGCCGGTGAGGTCGGCGTTCACCACGTAGGTGTCGTTCGCCGGGGGCGCCGGGTCGGGCGTGGCGCACTGCGGCTTGCTGCGGCTGCGGTCCCAGGTGAACGTCTCGATCTGGCTGCCGCCGGCCGGGAGCTGCACCCAGAGGCTGCCCCGGTCGGCCGGGCAGTCGCCGGAGGACCAGACCCGGTCGCCCTTGTTGGCGGCGGTCACGGTGACCACCGAGGTCGTCCGGCCCAGGTCCACGCGGCAGTTGGCGCCGGAGGAGTTCTTCACCGTCAGGGCGAACCGCGGCTTGTCCTTGGACTGGTACGAGTTCTGGGTGCTGGCCAGCTCCAGGGCCACCTGCGAGGTGGCGCAGATCGGCAGCGCCATCACGTCGGGCGTGTTCACCGCGGGGGCGCCGCCGCCGGAGCCGCCCGCACCACCGGCGGTGCCGGTGCCACCGGCCGCACCACCCGCCGCCGCGCCGCCGGCACCGCCGGTGGCAGGGGCCGGGCCGGCCGCGCCGCCGGTGCCCGCGCCACCAGTGCTGAGGCTGACCTCGCCGCCGCCCCCGCCCGAGCCGGGGACGGCGCCGCTCGTGCCGCCGCCGGAGCCGCCGGTGCTGCCGCCGCCTGGGCGCGCCGCGGGGCCGCTCGGCGAGGCGCCGGGCGTGATGGCCTGAGCGGGTGTCTGGGACTGGGTCGGCGCGGCCTGCGCGGCCTTGCTCTGTGATCCGTCGTCACCGCCGCCGCCCTGATCGGACATCAGCCAGGCGATGAGGGCGATGACCGCGGCCACGGCGGCGAGCACGACGACGCGCCGTCGCCAGTAGATCGAGGCCGGCAACGGTCCCACGGGTTGACGCAGAGAGGGCACGCCCAAACTCTACGAGACAGTGTGTGGCGATTGACTCACCAACACCGCACAGTCGCCCCTTCCTTCACATGATCCGCCATTTGAGCCGTTCGAGGGAGTTCTTTCGGCGAGTCCGCCCGGTAGTTCCACGGGATACGGAACGACTCACTCCACTTCGGTCGGGTTCGCGGGCGTGGGAGGATCGAAGTGCCATGACTTCCAACACCACCGCCACCGCCACCGCCACGCCTCCTTCCCCCGCAGGTCCCGCACCCCGGCTGCCCCTCCCGCTGCCGGCGCTGCACGCGACCGTCCTCGACTGGTACGAGGCCAGCAAGCGCGACCTCCCCTGGCGCACGCCCGACGCGTCGCCCTGGGCGGTCATGGTGAGCGAGTTCATGCTCCAGCAGACCCCGGTGAAGCGGGTCCTGCCCGCCTGGGCGGCGTGGCTGGAGCGCTGGCCCACCCCCGCCGACCTCGCGGCCGACGCCCCCGGCGAGGCGGTCCGGATGTGGGGCCGGCTCGGCTACCCGCGGCGCGCGCTGCGCCTGCACGCGGCGGCGGTGGCGATCACCGAGGAGCACGGCGGCGAGGTGCCGGACGACCACGCCACGCTGCTCTCGCTGCCCGGGGTGGGGGAGTACACGGCCGCCGCCGTCGCGTCCTTCGCCTTCCGCCAGCGCCACGTCGTGCTGGACACCAACGTCCGCCGGGTGTTCGCCCGCGCGGTGACGGGCGTCGAGTACCCGGCCCAGGCCACCACGGCGGCCGAGCGGCGGACGGCGACCGCGCTGCTGCCCGACGACGCCGGGACGGCCGCCACCTGGGCGGTCGGCGTGATGGAGCTGGGTGCGCTCGTCTGCACCGCCCGCAGCCCCGAGTGCGGCGAGTGCCCGCTGTTCACCCACTGCGCCTGGCAGCGGGCCGGCCGCCCGCCGTACGAGGGCCCGGCCCGGCGCGGCCAGTCCTACGAGGGGACGGACCGGCAGGTGCGCGGCAAGCTGCTCGCCGTCCTGCGCGAGGCGCACGGCTCGGTCGAGCAGGCCCGGCTGGACGCGGTCTGGCCGGATGCCGTGCAGCGGGCCCGGGCCCTGGACGGCCTCGTGGCGGACGGCCTGGTCGAGCCCGTCGAGCAGGGCGTCTACCGTCTCCCGCAGTAGACCCTCCCCGACACACGAGGACGCCCCCGGAGGACACTCCGGGGGCGTCACGTCGATCAGCCGTGCACGGCGGGGGCCGTCAGATGGCCGCGGCCTCCAGTGAGGCCTCGGCCGCCTTCTCGTCCTTGCCGGTGCCGCGCAGCGGCACCTCGCGCATGAAGACCGAAGCGGCGATCGCGATCACGGCCACCGCCGCACCCCACAGGAAGACGGTGTGCATGCCGTTGGCCACCGCGTGGTGGTAGGCGTCCTGGACCGGGGCGGGCAGCTGCTTCAGCGCCGCCGGGCTCATCTGGCTCGGGTCGCCCTTCGAAGCGCCGGCCGAGGCGTGCTCGCCCAGTCGCTCCTTCATGGTGTCGGCGACCCGGTTGTTGAACAGGGCGCCGAACAGCGCGACACCGAAGGAACCGCCGATGGTGCGGAACAGGGTGGCGGTGGAGCTGGCCACGCCCATGTCCTTGAGCTCGACGCTGTTCTGCGCGACCAGCATGGTGATCTGCATCAGGAAGCCCATGCCGGCGCCCAGCACGATCATCCAGCAGGCGGACGTGAAGCTGCTGGTCTCGGTGCCCATGGTGGAGAGCAGGACCATGCCGCCGGCCATCACGATGGTGCCGATGACCGGGAAGATCCGGTACTTGCCGGTCTTGGTGACGACCTGGCCGACCACGAGCGAGACGACCAGCATGCCGAACATCATCGGCATCAGCAGCAGGCCGGAGTTGGTCGCCGAGGCGCCCTGCACGATCTGCTGGTAGAGCGGCAGGAAGACGGTCGCGCCGAACATCACGAAGCCGACGATGAAGCCGATGATCGAGACCAGGGTGAAGTTCAGGTTCTTGAACAGGCTGAGCGGGAGCATCGGCTCCTCGACCCGCTGCTCCACGTAGCAGAAGGCGATCAGCGACGCGGCGGCCAGCGCGGCCAGGCCGAGGATCTGCTTCGAGCCCCACGCGTACTGCTGGCCGCCCCAGGTGGTGATCAGCACGAGCGAGGTGATGCCGGTGGTGAGCAGGATCGCGCCCAGGTAGTCGATCCGGGCGTTGTTGCGGACCTTGGGCAGCTTCAGGGTGACGACGACCACGGCGAGCGCGATCACGCCGAGCGGCAGGTTGATGTAGAAGGTCCAGTGCCAGCTCAGGTGGTCGGTGATGAACCCGCCGACGAGCGGGCCGCCGATGGTGGCGAGCGCCATCACCGCGGCGAACATGCCCTGGTACTTGCCGCGGTCGCGCGGCGGCACGAGCGCACCCATGATCGACATGACGCCGACCATCAGACCGCCGGCGCCCAGGCCCTGCAGGGCGCGGAAGCCGATCAGCTCGTTCATGTTCTGCGACAGGCCGGACAGCGCCGAGCCCACCAGGAAGATCACGATCGAGGTGAGGAAGGTGCCCTTGCGGCCGTAGAGGTCGCCGAGCTTGCCCCAGATCGGGGTCGAGGCGGCGGTGGCCAGGGTGTACGAGGTGACCACCCAGGACAGGTGCTCGGCGCCGCCGAGGTCACCGACGATCGTGGGCATCGCGGTGCCGACGATCAGGTTGTCGAGCATGGCCAGGAGCATCGTGACGACCAGGCCGACCATCACGAGGCGGATCTCGCGGGGTGACCGCGGCTGCTCCTCCTCGGCCTGCTTGTCCTCCGGCACCGGGTCGGCGGTCTTGGACTGTGACATGGGGTGGTGTCTCCCGGGACTGGGTGTGGACGATCGTCGGGCCTGGTGCGGCTACTTACTTGTCGCCCGGCTAGTTTATGGACCGTCGGCACGGTAAGTTGTCCACTAGCCGGTCGTCAAGCCAGTTTCCTTCCCGGTCGCCTGGGCAGGGAGAATGTGTCCCGGGGGGCGGGCACCGCCGGCGTCCGCAGCAGTCACCAACGCAGTCATGAGGCAGGCCATGGGTACGACGCACAGCCCGCGCAGCGACACCCGGGCCCGCATCATCGCGGTCTCTCTGGAGCTCTTCGCCGAGCAGGGCTACGAGCAGACCTCGCTGCGCGAGATCGCCGATCGCCTCGGTGTCACCAAGGCCGCGCTGTACTACCACTTCAAGACCAAGGACGACATCGTCCACGGCATCGTCGAGTCCATGGCCGCGCCGATCGACGAGACCATCGAGTGGGGCCGGCAGCAGCCCTGGACGCCGGAGCTGCGCGACGAGCTGATCCGCCGCTTCGCCGCCGGGATGTCCGAGCGCGCGCCGCTGCTGCGCTTCTTCCACGAGAACCAGCCCGCGCTGCGAGAGTCGCCGGCCGGTCTGGAGTTCAAGGAGCGCATGATCGCGATGGTCCGCCTCGTGCACGGGCCGGACGCGAGCTTCCAGGACCGGCTGCGCGCCGCGATGTCGCTCTTCACCATCAACTCGGCGATGTTCCTGCTCAAGCAGGACGAGACCGGCACCGACCACGTCGACCACCTGTGGCACGAGTCGCCGCAGGCCACCGTGGAGGAGGCGATGGCCGCCGCCCGCGAGGTCGCGCTGGAGATCGGCGCCCTGATCGACCGCCCGGTGCCCGCCCCCGCCCAGGCCTGAGCGCACCCGGGCCGAGCCGACCCGGGCCGAGCGCACCCGGGCCAGACCACGGCGAAGGGCGGCCCGCCGCGCGAGCCGCCCCGTCCCGCTCCGCACCTCCGGATCTCAGAACGCCGTGACGCCGTGCGAGGCCAGGTACGCGATCGGGTTGATCACCGCGCCGTAGCGGTTGCTGGTGCGGATCTCGAAGTGCAGGTGCGGCCCGGTCGAGTTGCCGGTGCTCCCGGACCGCCCGATCTCCTCGGCCGCCGAGACCCGCTGGCCGGGCGACACCTCCACCGAGGACAGGTGCGCGTACTGAGCGAAGCGCCCGTCCGCCAGCCGGAGCACGACCTCCTTGCCGTAGGAGCCGTCCCAGCCGGCCGACACCACGGTCGCGTTCCCGACCGCCAGCAGCGGCGTGCCCGGGTCGATCGCGAAGTCCACCCCGGTGTGGTAGCCCGCCGCGTACTCGGAGTTGGGCACCCCGTACGGGTTGCTGGTCGGCGCGCCCGGCACGGGGGCGGACCAGTCGGGCGCCGCGGCGGGCGCGGGCGCGGCCTCCTCTCCTTCGGCGGCCGGCGCCGCCGGGGCCGGCTCGGCGGGCGGCTCGGCCGGCAGCAGGTTGGGGGCCATCGCCACGTCCGCCTGCGCCGATTCGCTGTCGTCCGGGAGCCGGTACGGGCTCGGCCCGGCCACCTGCACCATGCCGGGGACGGGCACCGTGGCCTGCGGCGCGGTGAAGGCCGAGCTGCCGGGGGTGGTCGGGAGGACCGTCTGCGCGGAGGCGCTGCCGGGCGCGGCGACGAGCAGCGCGCCGGCCAGCAGCAGCGCGGTGCCCCCGGCGGCGACGACGGCCCGCTCGCGGTCGGCCCACACCCGGGCGCCGGGCAGCGGGTGACGGGCCTCGGCGAGCGCGAGCGCCGGCGCGGCGTGGGCGCCGACGGTGCGGACGGCGTGGCCGAGACGGGGCTGCCAGGCCGCCGCCTGGGCCGCCGCGCGGGCGGCGAGCCGGCGCAGGGTCGGCCCCACGGGCGGGACAGAGGACATGGCAAGCCCAATCACGGTCGTACGAGGGCAGCACGAAGGGCCCGATCGGGCGCGGCGTGTGCTGAGCGGGGGACCACTCAGGTTTAACCGTCACCGAGCGGACTCCCAAACCCGGTGACGTACTACGGCGTGTAGTCGGCGTTGCGCCGGAGATTCAAGCCGACGGAGTAACGATCATGAGATCCGATGGTCTGCCCACGGTCTGCGCCGTTCGCCGCGCCCGTCGACGCCGTCTACTACCGCCGGTCGTACCGCCTCGGGGCCCTGTGACCAGCACCACGCGACCGCGAGGTTTGCCGCCGGCCGCGCCGCCGCTCGCGTCCGCGCCGCTGACCTGGAGCCTCCGCTGCGGGACGATCGACGCATGTATGCCAACAGCAGCGACGACCTCGACGGCCCCCGCCGCCCGAGCCTCCAGGACCGCCGCTTCGCCGCCCAGCGCGGCTGCGAGCGGCTGCTCTCCGGCCACCGGCCGAAGAGCCTGCGCGAACACCTCGCCGCCCTGGCCGGGGAGGCGGAGGGTGTCCACGACCTCGACGGGCGTCCGGACCAGTACGGCGACGGTGTGGTCCGCGCGCTGGAGCGCCGGGTCGCGGACCTGCTCGGCACCGAGGACGCGGCCTTCTTCCCGACCGGCACGATGGCCCAGCAGGTCGCGCTGCGGATCCACGCCGAGGCGGCCGGGCTGCCCACCGTGGCCACCCACCCGCTCGGCCACACCGACCAGCACGAGCGCCACGCGCTCGGCGTGCTGACCGGCCTGCGGAGCGTCTGGCCGACCCTCGCCCCGCGCCTGCCCACCGTCGAGGAGGTGCGCTGCTTCGACGAGCCGTACGCCGCGATGATCCTGGAACTGCCGCTGCGCGAGGCCGGCTTCGTGCTGCCCGACTGGGCGGAGCTGGCGGCCGTCGCCGAGGTCGTGCGGGCGGAGCAGGGCGCGGCACTGCACCTGGACGGAGCGCGGCTCTGGGAGTCGGTCTTCCACCTCGGCCGCTCGCTGCCGGAGGTCGCCGCGCTGGCCGACTCGGTGTACGTCTCCTTCTACAAGACCCTCGGCGGGATCAGCGGCGCCGCACTGGCCGGTCCGGAGCGCTTCGTGCGGACGGCGAAGGCCTGGCGGCACCGGTACGGCGGTCAGTTGTTCCAGCAGTGGCCGCCCGCGCTGGCCGCGCTCGCCGGGCTGGAGCGCGAACTCCCGCGCCTGGAGGGGTACGTGGCCCACGCCCGGACGGTCGCCGGCGCACTGGCCGAGGCCGTCGCCGCGGTGCCCGGTGCCCGCGTGCACCCGGCGCCGCCGCACACCCACCAGTTCCAGCTCTGGTTGCCCTACCCGGCCGCGGAGTTGGAGGAGGCGGGCCTGGGACTGGCCGAGGACACCAAGGTGGGCCTGTTCGGCAGCTGGCGTGAGCCGGGCCCGCCGGGGCTGGCGATGACCGAGGTCACGGTGGCCGCCGAGGCGCTGGACTGGACGGCTGCCGGGATCGCGCAGGCGGTCGCGGGCTTCCTCGACCGCCTGCCCGACCGCAAGGCCTGAAAAGCGTCCGACCCGCCCCCGCGCTGTGCGGGGACGGGTCGGACTGGCGGATCAACTACGGGCGCTCACCGATCAGTTGTCGACCGGACGGACCCGGATCCAGGTCTCCAGGTAGTTCGAGGACTCGTTCTCGACCTCGATGCTGGTGCCCGTCTTCGGGACGTCCACGCCGCTGTACTGGTTGTCCTTGGACCACCAGGACTTCAGGTCGTTGAACTCGTCGACGCCCTTGGACTTCGGGACGACCGTCTCGACGCCGGCCTTGTGCAGGGTCAGCGCCGGGACGCGGCGCGAACCGAAGGTCGAGTCGAAGCCCTGCATGCGCGGACGCATCAGGGTGCCGTCCGCCCACTTCAGCGGGGCCGGGTGCGAGTCGACCGGCAGGACGAGGCCGTGGCCCGGGTGGGCGCTGACGTTGTTGTCGGTCTGCGACGCGTCCCAGTACCAGATCAGCAGGCCGGGCTGGTAGGCGTAGTGCTCGACCCAGCCCGGCTTGTCGGCGAAGCCGAAGTTGTACGGGCCGGTCTTCAGCGTCTGGTCGAACGACACGTACTGCTTGTTCTCCGCGATGTAGTACTGCGCGTAGTCCTTGGTGTACGAGCCGCCGAAGCGGGTGAAGCCGGCGGCGGTCCAGCCGTTGTCGCCGTTCTCCGCGTCGTCGCTGAACACGGTGGCGCCGTCGGCGGTCACCGAGATGTTGTCCACCGCGAAGCCCCGGTAGTGCAGGCCGCCGTCGGTGGTGTTGTGGTAGCGGAACTGGATCTTCTTCCCGGCGTAGGCGTCCAGGTTGAAGGACAGGTCGCCCCAGGTGGCGGCGAGGCCGCTGAGGGCCGGACGGCCGTTCTCCTTCGGGAGCGCGGCGCCGTTCCAGGTGCCGTCCACGACGGTCCAGGTCTTGCCGCCGTCGGCGGAGACCTCGCCGAAGGCGTAGTCGAAGTCCTGCTCCAGCTCGTACCAGGCCTTGGCGTTGATGCCGGCCTTGGCCTTGCCGGTCAGGTCGATGTCACGGGTGAGCGTGACGTTCAGGTTGTCGGCGCTGCCGCTCCACCACTCGGACTGGCCGCCGAACGGCTTGTTGATCTCCGTGGTGATCGACTTCTTCGGCAGGTCGACGATGAGCGCCTGCGGCAGGTTGGTGTTGTACTCCACCGGGCCGATGTGGTGCGTCGACTCGGTGCCCGCCTTGGCGCGGTCGGCCTTCAGCCAGCCGAGCTGGTACTTGCTCCAGGCGTCGAGGTCGTTCGGCATGTCGCCGATGCTGTCCTTGCCCTCGCCGAGCCAGGAGCCGGAGGACATCAGGGACCAGAAGCCGACCGAGTTGTCGATGCCCTTGCCCGCGGTGTCGTAGAGGTCCGGCAGACCGAGGTCGTGGCCGTACTCGTGGGCGAAGACGCCGAGGCCGCCGTTCTCCGGCTGCATCGTGTAGTCGCCGATCCAGAGGCCGGTGTTGCCGACCTGGACGCCGCCGAGCTTGTTGCCGTCGGGGCCGGCCTGGCCCGTCAGGTTGCCGTAGACGTAGGAGCGGTGGGCCCACAGGGCCTTGCTGCCCTGCTTGCCGCCGCCGGCCGACTTGTCCTCACCGGCGTGCACGATCTGGAAGTGGTCGATGTACCCGTCGGGCTGGTTGAAGTTGCCGTCGTGGTGCGAGCCGTAACGGTCCCACTGGTCGTACTGGGCCAGGGTCGCCTTGATCTGCTCGGGGGTCTGACCCTTCGCCACCTGGTCCTTGTACCAGATGTCGACGGCGTCCCGGATCAGGTCCTGGGCGCTGGCGCAGACGTTGGAGCCGCAGTAGTCCGAGCCGTAGCGGGCCTCGTTCCACGGCACCCGCACCCAGTCCGAGACCACGCCGTCGACCGAGTAGCGGCCCGAGGACTGCTTCTCGTAGAAGGTCTTCAGCGAGGGCTTGTCCTTGGAGAAGTACAGGTCCTGGTAGTGCTGCTGGTTGTAGTCGGCCTGCCAGGCGGTCGAGTTGTTGGTGGCGCGGTCCGGCGCGGCTATCTCGTTGTGCTTGGGACCGGGCTCGCCACCGTACTTGACCTTGCCGTCGGCGGTCTTGGTGGTGTTGTCGACCTGGTCGCCGAAGTCGACGAGGATCGTGAAGATCTTGTCCGTGCGCTCACGGGCGAGCTCGACGTACTTGTCCCTGCCGAGCTTCACGCTGGTGCTGCCGTTGTGCTGCTCGACCTGCGCGGTGCCGTTGAGCAGCTGCTCGGTGGCGGCCTTGCGCTCGGCGTCGACCTTCTCGGTCAGCGGGCCCGGAATGTTGTGCTCGGTGTTCACGGACTGGACGGCGTCGGCCGGGTCCTTCGGCGTGGGAGCCGAACCGGCCGCGACGGCGCTGCTCGGGAACAGACCCGCGCCGAGCGTGACGATGACCGCCGCAGCCGTGGTGGCCGCAGCGGTTCTCCTGGTGGTCTTCAACGTTGTGACGTCCTCCCCGGCCGAGCCGACTCTTGGCCAAGGCTCGGTAAACCAATATGAAAGACAGGTGGACGTACTTTGACCGAAGCGGGGACGGAAAAGATAGACCTTGACCCTGACATGGCGACAGCGCTATGCTCGCCGACTTTCCGTCAGCTGATGGATCGTGGGAAAAGCCCAGGTCAGCGCGGTGCGAGGGGCATGCGAAGCGGGCTGAGCCCCCGGCGCGAACGCCGGGGGCTCAGCCCGCTTGCTGTTATCTGTTAAATGTTGCTACTTCGTCAGGTCCGGACCCGAGGAAGCAACGGCGGCCGGGGTGTCCGCGACGGCGGACTTCTCCTCGCCGCGGAAGGTGAACTTGGCGTCCTTGCCCTCGCCCTCGACGTCGACGACGACGATGTGGCCGGCCCGCAGCTCGCCGAAGAGGATCTTCTCGGAGAGGTGGTCCTCGATCTCGCGCTGGATGGTGCGGCGCAGCGGACGGGCACCCAGGATCGGGTCGTAACCGCGCTTGGCCAGCAGCTTCTTGGCCTCGACGCTGAGCTCCAGGCCCATGTCCTTGTCCTTGAGCCGCTCGTCCACCTTGGCGATCATGAGGTCGACGATCTGGATGATGTCGTCCTCGGACAGCTGGTGGAACACCACGATGTCGTCGACGCGGTTCAGGAACTCGGGGCGGAAGTGCTGCTTGAGCTCCTCGCCGACCTTCGCCTTCATCCGCTCGTACCCGGTCTGGGTGTCGCCCGTGGCCGCGAAGCCGAGGTTGAAGCCCTTGGAGATGTCCCGGGTGCCGAGGTTGGTCGTCATGATGATGACGGTGTTCTTGAAGTCGACCACCCGGCCCTGGGAGTCGGTCAGGCGACCGTCCTCCAGGATCTGCAGCAGCGAGTTGAAGATGTCCGGGTGGGCCTTCTCGACCTCGTCGAAGAGGACGACCGAGAACGGCTTGCGGCGGACCTTCTCGGTCAGCTGGCCGCCCTCCTCGTAGCCCACGTACCCGGGCGGGGAGCCGAAGAGCCGGGAGACGGTGTGCTTCTCCGAGAACTCGGACATGTCGAGCGCGATCAGCGCGTCCTCGTCGCCGAAGAGGAACTCCGCCAGCGTCTTGGACAGCTCGGTCTTACCGACGCCGGACGGGCCGGCGAAGATGAACGAGCCGCCGGGACGCTTCGGGTCCTTGAGGCCGGCACGGGTGCGCCGGATGGCCTGGGAGAGCGCCTTGATGGCGTCCTTCTGGCCGATGACGCGCTTGTGCAGCTCGTCCTCCATGCGCAGGAGGCGCGAGGTCTCCTCCTCGGTCAGCTTGAAGACCGGGATGCCGGTGGCGGTGGCCAGGACCTCGGCGATGAGCTCCTCGTTGACCTCCGCGACGACGTCCATGTCGCCGGCCTTCCACTCCTTCTCGCGCTTGGCCTTGGCCTGCAGGAGCTGCTTCTCGTCGTCGCGCAGGGACGCGGCCTTCTCGAAGTCCTGCGCGTCGATCGCGCTCTCCTTCTCGCGGCGCACGTCGGCGATCTTCTCGTCGAACTCGCGCAGGTCCGGCGGCGCGGTCATCCGGCGGATGCGCATCCGGGAGCCGGCCTCGTCGATCAGGTCGATCGCCTTGTCCGGCAGGAAGCGGTCCGAGATGTACCGGTCGGCCAGGGTGGCGGCGGCGACCAGGGCGGCGTCCGTGATGGAGACCCGGTGGTGGGCCTCGTAGCGGTCGCGCAGGCCCTTGAGGATCTCGATGGTGTGCGGCAGCGACGGCTCGGCGACCTGGATCGGCTGGAAGCGGCGCTCCAGCGCGGCGTCCTTCTCCAGGTGCTTGCGGTACTCGTCCAGGGTGGTGGCACCGATGGTCTGCAGCTCGCCGCGGGCCAGCATCGGCTTGAGGATGCTGGCGGCGTCGATGGCGCCCTCGGCGGCGCCCGCGCCGACCAGGGTGTGCAGCTCGTCGATGAACAGGATGATGTCGCCGCGGGTGCGGATCTCCTTGAGGACCTTCTTCAGGCGCTCCTCGAAGTCACCGCGGTAGCGCGAGCCGGCCACCAGGGCGCCCAGGTCCAGCGTGTAGAGCTGCTTGTCCTTGAGCGTCTCCGGGACCTCGCCCTTGACGATCGCCTGGGCCAGACCCTCGACCACGGCGGTCTTGCCGACGCCGGGCTCACCGATCAGGACCGGGTTGTTCTTGGTGCGGCGGGACAGCACCTGCATGACCCGCTCGATCTCCTTCTCGCGCCCGATGACCGGGTCGAGCTTGGCCTCGCGGGCGGCCTGGGTGAGGTTGCGGCCGAACTGGTCCAGGACCAGCGAGGTCGACGGGGTGCCCTCGGCGGGCCCGCCGGCCGTGGCCGACTCCTTGCCGCCACCGGTCTGGTAGCCGGACAGCAGCTGGATGACCTGCTGGCGCACCCGGTTCAGGTCGGCACCCAGCTTGACCAGGACCTGGGCGGCGACGCCCTCGCCCTCGCGGATCAGGCCGAGCAGGATGTGCTCGGTGCCGATGTAGTTGTGGCCGAGCTGCAGGGCCTCCCGGAGCGACAGCTCCAGGACCTTCTTCGCCCGGGGGGTGAAGGGGATGTGGCCGGACGGGGCCTGCTGCCCCTGGCCGATGATCTCCTCGACCTGCTGGCGTACGGCCTCAAGAGAAATCCCGAGGCTCTCCAGGGCCTTAGCGGCGACGCCCTCGCCCTCGTGGATCAGACCCAGGAGGATGTGCTCGGTGCCGATGTAGTTGTGGTTGAGCATCCGGGCTTCTTCCTGAGCCAGGACGACAACCCGCCGCGCGCGGTCGGTGAACCTCTCGAACATCGTTTATCGCTCCTCAGAGCGGTCGGGCAGTTCGGGGTCGGTCCCCGCCCTGTCCTTCCGCATGCTAGTCCCGCTCAGCGGCGCGGCCCACGGATTCACTCCCCGGTACGGGAGCGAGATGCTGCGCGACCAGCCGACACCAATCCCAACCTGATGCTGGGAATCGGTGTTCCCACAGGCGGGCCGGATGCACCGGAAACCGCTACGCCATCGGCGAACAAGAACCGCCGGGGTGCAGCCGGATCCGTCTGCGGCCGGTCACGCATACTGCCCCTGGACGGGTCGAAGAACCCGTCCACCTGCATTCATACCCGGTATCGGGGCGGTTCTCGCGCAGTTTCCGCGGTGGCGGTGTTCGCCTGGCGAGAAGTCGGGCCGGGACGGGGCCGCGGTGACGGTGGCTCAGCGGGGGCCACCGTGGCCGGTACGCCATCCCGGTGGTGTCCGCGTTACCGCTTCGCCCCTACAGCGTTGCACAGCTCGTGATTGTTCCGCCGCCCGAGCCCGGCCCGCGGCCGTCCCGTCCGGCCCCCGGCGGCGGTGCGGCCGGTCCGGCGCGCGCCGCGGGGCGCGGAGGAGCTTCCTCCGCGCCCCGCGCGTGTGCCGTCGACGCCGTCCGCGGCCGCCGGGGCCCCGCACCCGCTCCGGTGGTCCGGGGGCGGGGTCAGGCCACGTTGGCCTTGTCGTAGGCGTCGCGGACCACGCTGGGAACGCGGCCGCGGTCGTTGACCTCCAGGCCCTGCTCCTTGGCCCACGCGCGGATCTTGGCGGTGTCCGGAGCGCTGCCGGACGGGCGGGAGGCGGTGCCGCGGCCCGGCCGGCGCGGACCGGCGAGCCGGCCGCTCTGCTTGCGGCCCTTCTCCACGTACGGCGCCAGCAGACCGCGCAGCTTGTCCGCGTTCGCGCTCTTCAGATCGATCTCGTAGGCAACGCCGTCGAGCGCGAACGTCACCGTCTCGTCCGCCGAACCGCCGTCGAGATCGTCTTCAAGAATGACCTGCACCCTCTGTGCCACGGGCTTCCCTTTCCGCTAAACGACCCATTGCCTAAGGAAAGGAAAGCGCCTTTCACCGGAAAACACAAACCCCTGACCGGTGCGGAGCCGCTCAGAGGTGCAGCAGCATGCGCGAGTTGCCCAGTGTGTTGGGCTTCACCCGCTCCAGGTCGAGGAACTCCGCGACACCTTCATCGTACGAGCGGAGAAGTTCTTCATAGACATCCGTAGCGATCGCCGCCGGGTCTGTCGTACCATCATCGGTTTCCTGGAGCTCGCCGATCTCGACGAAACCGTGTTTCGCGAAGAAGGGCACCTCGAACGTCAAGCAGAAAATCCGACGGACGCCGAGCCAGCGGGCCGTCTGCAGCAGCTTCTCCAGCAGCAGATGCCCGACCCCGTACCCCCGGCAGGCCGGATCCACCGCGAGCGTGCGGACCTCGGCGAGATCCTCCCACATCACGTGCAGCGCGCCGCAGGCCACCACGGTGGCGTCGTCGTCGCGTTCCGCGACCCAGAACTCCTGCACGGATTCGAACAGGGTGACGGTGGGCTTGTCGAGCAGAATGCCGTCCCGCGAGTAGGCGTCGATGAGCCTGCGTACTGCCCGCACGTCCGTGGTCCGTGCGCGGCGGATGGTGACCTCCATGGCGGGACGTTATCGCGCCGCCCCGGGTGAGGTCCCCCCGGTATCCGTCCCGCCGTCCGGGGATTCCGGCCCGGCCGGATCGGACGGGAACAGAGCGGCCACCCGCAAGGCGTCCCGCAGCGCCTCCCGTTGCTCGGGCGACATGAGGCCGAAGAAGTGCACCAGGGCCGCCGCGGGATTGTCACTCGTGGCCCACGCGTCGTTCATGAGTGCCGCGGTGTACGCCTCGCGGGACGAGACCGGTTCATATCGATAGGCCCGGCCGGCGCGCTCGCGGCGCAGCCAGCCCTTTCTGTGCAGCTTGTCCAGGACCGTCATCACCGTGGTGTAGGCGATTTCGCGTTCCGACTGCAGATCCTGGAGAACCTCGCGAACCGTCACCGGTCGGTTCCACCGCCACACCCTGGTCATGATGGCGTTCTCAAGTTCGCCGAGTTGCCGGACCATAGTGCGGCCAGGATAGGGAGTGAATGGGGCAAATCTTGTGAAGTGCACCAAACCGGCGCGCCGCCACCCCCGGAAACGGGAATGGCGGCGCGGGGCGTGCGGGCGGTGGCCGGCCGCGGACGCGGGTGCGCCCGGGACCGGCCGCCGAGGATCAGTCGAGGTCTTCCTTGGCCTTCTGGGCCCCGCCCTGGCTGCGGACGATGGCCCGTACCAGGAAGCCGAAGCCGATCGCCATGACCAGCGGCGGGACGATCGCGCTGACGTAGTCCATCAGGTCACTCCTCCTCGGTCTTCTCCGCCGCGGCGGCGGAGGCCTTCGGCTCCGGCTTCACCAGCGGGAAGAGCACGGTCTCCCGGATGTTCTTGCCGGTCAGCAGCATGATCAGGCGGTCCACGCCGAGGCCGAGGCCGCCGGTGGGCGGCATCGCGTACTCCAGGGCCCGCAGGAAGTCCTCGTCGACCTGCATGGCCTCGACGTCGCCGCCGGCCGCGAGCAGGGACTGCGCGGTCAGGCGGGCGCGCTGCTCGACCGGGTCGACGAGCTCGGAGTAGGCGGTGCCGATCTCGGTGCCGAAGATGACCAGGTCCCACTTCTCGGCCACGCCCGCGATCGAGCGGTGCTGGCGGGTGAGCGGGGAGACCTCGGTCGGGTAGTCCTTGATGAAGGTCGGCCGGACGGCGTTCTCCTCCAGCAGGCGCTCGACCATCTCCAGCACGATCTGGCCGTGGCCCCAGCTCTTCTCGAACGGGATGTCGTGGTCGAAGGCCAGCTTGCGCAGCTCCTCGACGCTGGTCTCCGGGGTGACCTCGACGCCGAGGTGGGCGGAGATGCCCGGGTAGACGCTGACCTCCTCCCACGGCTCGGCCAGGTCGATCTCGTGCTCGACGCCGTGCGGGTCCACGCCCTTGATCACGGTGGTGCCGAGCGCGTCCCGGGCCGCGTTGACGATCGTCTCGCGGATCAGCTCGGCCTGGGTGTCGTAGTCGCCGTACGCCTCGTACGACTCCAGCGAGGTGAACTCCGGGTTGTGGGTGGAGTCCGCGCCCTCGTTGCGGAAGTTGCGGTTGATCTCGAAGACCTTCTCGGCGCCGCCGACCACGAGCCGCTTGAGGTACAGCTCGGGCGCGATGCGCATGTAGAGGTCGATGTCGTACGCGTTGATGTGGGTCTTGAACGGACGCGCGTTGGCGCCGCCGTGGACCGGCTGCAGCATCGGGGTCTCGACCTCGATGTAGCCGCGGTCCTCGTAGGTGCGGCGGATCGAGCGGACGACCTTGCTGCGCAGGTGCAGGATCTCGCGCGCCTCGGGGTTCACGATCAGGTCGACGTAGCGCTGGCGGACCCGGGCCTCCGGGTCGGTCAGGCCCTTGTGCTTGTCCGGCAGCGGGCGCAGGCACTTGGCGGTGAGCTCCCAGCGGTCCACCATGACGGACAGTTCGCCGCGCTTGGAGGTGATCACCTCGCCCTCGACGCCGACCTGGTCGCCGAGGTCGATGTCCGCCTTCCAGGCCGCCAGCCGCTCCGGGCCGAGCTTGTCCAGGGAGAACATCACCTGGAGGTCGCCGCTGCCGTCGCGCAGGGTGGCGAAGCAGAGCTTGCCGCCGGTGCGGGAGAGGATCACCCGGCCGGTGACGCCGGCGCGCTCGCCCGTCGCGGTGTCGGGCTCCAGGTCCGGGTGCTTGGCACGCAGGTCCGCGATGGTGGTGGTGCGGGGGAAGCCGACCGGGTACGGGTCGACACCGGCGGCCCGGAGCCGGTCGAGCTTCTCGCGCCGGACGCGCATCTGCTCGGGAAGGTCGTCGGTCGCGGGAATAAGACTCTGATCGCTCACCCCACAAGGGTAGCCAGCCGCACACCGTGCTCCGCCACGGGATATCCGCACTGGGCCGGTCTCCGGACGTGCGTCGTTCGCCCGAGCGGCGCGCGGCAGACGGGAGCCCGATGACGGGCCCCAGGGGGAGGGCACAACGGGCGCCCTCCCCCTGGGGTGCGGGCGGCTCAGCCGTTCCGGCGGGCCCGGAGCCGGCGCGAGCCGATCAGAGCGGCGGTGCCGAGGGCGACGGCGGCCGCGCTCGCGCCGGCCAGCGGCAGGGTGGCGGAGCTGCCGGTGTCGGCCAGGGCGCCTCCGGCAGCCGCGTTCGCGGCGGCGGACGGCGTGGCGGTGGCGCCCGTGGCGGGCTCCGGAGCGGCCGCCGTCGTGCGGTCGGACACCGGCGTGCCGGTGCCGCCGCCGGCGGGCGCCGCGGGCCGCAGGGTGACCTTCAGGAGGTCGTTGGCCGGGTTGCGGTCCCACGGCATGACGGCGCTCGGGTGGCCGTCCTCGTACGAGCTCTGCTCGTTCTGCAGCGAGACCGTCGCCACCAGTTCCCCGGTGCCCGCCGGGAGCCGCAGGCCCAGTTTGTGGGTGATGCTCGCGCCGGCGGGCATGAAGGAGGTGCCCACGCCGTCGCACGCGAACTTGTTCAGCGGCTTGTCCGACTTCTTGCCGCGGACGTAGTCGTTCGCCACGCAGGTGGGGGGAAGGGACGTGACGGTGACGCCCTCGGGAAGCTGCACGACGACGTTCGGGGCCCCCTCGCCGCCGCTGCGGTCGTAGATCGAGGCCGGGCCGTTGTCGCTCATCCCGGTGGTGAGGGTGCCCGCCGCGCCGGAGGCGTCGGGGGCCCAGCCGCCGGCCACCTGGAAGTCCGCGGAGTTGTCCGCCAGGACCTCCTGCTCGGTGCTGTAGCCGTTCGTGTCGTTGCCGGCCGGTATCCCGTCGCCCGCGCTCTTGGCCAGGGTGGCGGGCGCGCCCGTCCCGGGCTTGAAGGTGAGCCGCTTGCGCAGGTCGTCCAGCCAGCCGGTGCCGTAGGCGTCGGCGGTGGCGAAGACGCCGTAGTCGACCGTGGTGTAGTAGGCGTCCGGGCCGACGGTGATGTCGAGGCCGTTCAGCTTGACGGCCTGGCCGGGGGCGATCTCGCCGTCGATGGTGCAGATGCCGTGCACGGTGGGCATCGGCGCGTCCTTGCCCCACGACTGGCCCTTGTCGACCGCGTACTCGCAGTTGGAGGGCCAGGTGTCCACCGTCAGGCCGGCCGACAGGTCGGCGTGGACGATCGCCCGCTTGGCGGGCAGCTCCCCGTGGTTGGCGAACTCCAGGTCGGAGGGGAGCTTGCTGCCGACCTTGGCGTCGCCCTTGCTCGTGGGCTTGTGGGTGCGGAACGTGGCCGTGCCGACGTCCACCCGGAAGTCCGCCGTGCCGGTCTCGGCACCGGGGGCGCTGAGGGTCGCCCGGACCGTGCCGCTGGAGCCCGGCTTCGCACCGGGGACGGCGCTCAGCCACAGGTTGGTGGTGATGTTGATGTTGTCCTGGTCCAGCCGGCCGACGGTGCAGGTGATGACCTTGCCGGCGGTGGTGCAGCCCGGGGCTTCGAGCGTGGCCAGACCGTCGAGGCCGGAGACGTCGAGGGCGAGCTTGACGTCCGAGACGGCGCCCGTGCCGGTGCGGCCGATGCGCAGGAAGACGTTCTCGCCGGAGCGCGGCGGCGCGACCGGCTGGCTCGGGATCTGCAACGAGCCGGACGCCGGGAAGACCTTGAGCTGGTGGTCGGCGGCGTGGGCCGGTACGGCCGCGGTGCCGACGGACAGGGCGGCGACGAGCGTGGCCGCGCCCGCGCCGAGCGTCCGGCGCGTGCGAGTCGGGTTCACGTGATTCCCCCGGATCGAGTGAGTATGACTCCGCGACTTTTGGGTACGGCCCCCCGGCCGTCAACCGGGCCGATGTCGCATCAATGCACGCAGGACCGGACCGAATGCCCCGCCGTGCGGCGTGAAGGTTATGAAGATGTGACCGCATTTCAGTGGAGAAATTGCCGGAAAGTCGACACATGGACAAGGGAGGCCGCCCGGTGCGACCTCCCTTTCGCCCCGTCCGGCCCGGATCAGCCGGTGCCGGTGGCGAGTTCGACGTCCTCCGGGCCGGGCGCCGGCGTCGCGGGCGGGGCCGGGCGGGCGGGCGGCTTGGGGCGGCGGCCGAAGAGCTCGGCCGGCGTGGGCATCCGGTGCGGGCGGGGCGGGTCCTGCGGGGCTGCGGGCCGCTCGGCGGGGGAGTCGGTGCTGCTCATCGTGATCCGTCCTCCAACAGGGGTGGGGAGACTGCTCGGTGGTGCGGCGGGGTTCGGTACGGCCACGAGGTGGCGCGGCTGGCCGACGGTGCGGGCGAGCCGCTCGCGGACGGCGGCCTCGGCGAGCGCGTGACAGCGCCCGGCCAGTCGGGAGCGGCGGGAGCGCTCCAGGTGGCCGCAGGGCTGCCGGGTGAGCCCGCGCAGCGCGGTGAGGTCCTCGGGGCCGGGCAGGTAGCCGTCGGTCACGGCCTCCTCCAGGCGTTCCAGGTAGCCGCTGGCGCTGCCGGGCAGCGCGGCCCGGTAGCGCCCGAGGTCGGCGAGCAGGAAGGCGCGCAGTCGGCCGCCCTCCTGGACGGCCTCGTCGATCGCCTCGGTCAGACGCAGCGCGTCCTGGACGTCCTCGGCCCACAGCTCGGCCCCCGGGTCGGCGCAGGCCGTCCGTTCGAGGGCCGGGAAGTGGACGGGGACGGCGGGGTGCAGGGCTTGGGCGAGGGCGCGGCGCAGCACGCGGACTTCGTCGGCGCTGAAGGCCATGCCGCCGCGCGATCCGTGTGGCGTAGGCATGGGCTGACACTACGTGAGGAATATCCGATTTGTCGGTAACGTCGCGCCGATGCCCCACGTTCGGCCCGACGGAACGGCCCGGTCAGCTCGGGCGGTTGCGCTCCCAGACGAGCCGCAGGCCGATCAGGGTGAGCCAGGGCTCGTGGACGTCGATGCTTCCGGCCTCGCCGAGGACGAGCGGGGCGAGGCCGCCGGTGGCGATCACCTGGACGTCGTCCGGGTCCTTGGCGAGCTCCTTGGCCATCCGGTCGACCAGGCCGTCGACCTGGCCCGCGAAGCCGTAGAGGATGCCGGACTGCATGCCCTCGACGGTGTTCTTGCCGATCACGTTGCGCGGCCGGGCCAGCTCGATCTTGCGCAGCTGGGCGCCGCGGACGCCGAGCGCCTCGACCGAGATCTCGATGCCCGGGGCGATCGCGCCGCCCACGTAGTCGCCGCGGGCGTTGACCGCGTCGAAGGTGGTGGCGGTGCCGAAGTCGACCACGATGCACGGCCCGCCGTACAGGTGGTTGGCGGCCAGCGCGTTGACGATCCGGTCGGCGCCGACCTCCTTCGGATTGTCCATCAGGACGTGCACACCGGTCTTCACGCCCGGCTCCACGATCACCGCGGGGACGTCGCCGTAGTAACGGCGCGTCACCTCGCGGAGCTCGTGGAGCACGGCGGGAACGGACGAGCAGATCGCCAGGCCCTCCACCGCGGCCTCGCGGGCCGCGGTGTGGCTGCCCATCAAGCCCTGCAGCAGCACCGCCAGTTCGTCGGCCGTGCGGCGCGGATCGGTGGAGATCCGCCAGTGTTCCACCACGTCCTCGCCGTCGAACAGGCCGAGCGTGGTCTGGGTGTTGCCGACGTCGATGGTGAGGAGCATGGGGCGCTTTCTGCGAGTCGGGACGGGCCTGGCGTCTTCTCCTGACGGTCAGGCGCGCAGGTCCAGGCCGATGTCCAGGATCGGCGAGGAGTGCGTGAGCGCGCCCACGGCCAGGTAGTCGACACCAGTCTGGGCGACCTCGCGCGCGGTGGCCAGGGTGAGACCGCCGGAGGCCTCCAGCCGGGCCCGGCCGGCCACCAGCGCGACGGCCTCCTTGAGCTGCCCGACGGTGAAGTTGTCCAGCAGGATCAGGTCCGCCCCGGCCTCCAGCACCGGCGGGATCTGCTCCAGGGTGTCCACCTCGACCTCGACCGGCAGCTCGGGGTAGGCGGCCCGGACGGCCCGGAAGGCCTCGGCCACGCCGCCGGCCGCGACGACGTGGTTGTCCTTGACCAGCGCGGCGTCGGACAGCGCCATCCGGTGGTTGGCGCCGCCGCCGCAGCGGACCGCGAACTTCTCCATCGCGCGCAGGCCGGGGGTGGTCTTGCGGGTGTCCCGCACGACGGCGCCGGTGCCCTCCAGGGCGTCGGCCCAGGCGCGGGTCGCGGTGGCGATGCCGGACAGGTGGCAGAGCAGGTTGAGCGCGCTGCGCTCGGCCGTCAGCAGGTCCCGGGTGCGGGAGCGGATCGACAGCAGCACCTGGCCGGCCTCGACCCGGTCGCCGTCCTCGACGTGCCGCTCGACCTCGAACTCCTCCTCGCAGACCAGCGAGACGACGGCCTCGGCGATCCGCAGGCCCGCGACCACGCCGGCCGAGCGGGCGGTGAAGTCGGCGGTGGCGACGGCGTCGGCGGGCACGGTGGCCACGGAGGTGACGTCCTCGCCGCCGGCCAGGTCCTCGGCCAGCGCCAGGGTGGCGACGTCCTCGACCTCGATCGGGTCCAGCCCGGCCTGCTCCAGCAGCTCGGCCAGCTGCGGGTCCAGCCCGGTCTCGTAGCCCTCGCCGTCCCCGCAGGCGCAGCCGTCGCCGCAGCCGCCCTGGTCGGCCAGGGGGAGTTCCTCGTGCGAGTGGGACATGGTTCTCAACGCTCCTCGGGGGTGCTGACGGGGTCGCCGGAGGCGGTCAGGTGGGTGATCAGGTGGCGCCGCCAGTGGGCGTCGTCCCGCTCGGGGAAGTCCTCGCGCCAGTGGCAGCCGCGGGTCTCCTCCCGCTGCGCGGCGGCGGCGACCAGGGCGGTGGCGACCAGCAACAGGTTGGCCGCCTCCCAGGTCTCCACCCGCGGGTCGGCGGGCTTCTCCTCGGCGACGTGCGCGTAGGCCTGCTCGGCGAGCAGGGCCAGGCCGGCCGCGGTGCCGGCCATCGACGCGGCCGAACGCAGCACGCCCGCGCCGCGCGACATCAGCCGCTGGACCTCGGCGCGCGCCTCGGACGGCGGCAGCGGCACCGGCTGCGCCGCGCGCGCGGCGGCGACGTCCACCGAGCGCTCGGGCAGGTCGTCGGCGCGGTGCCGGCCGGCCAGGTCGGCGGCGATCCGCTCGGCGAAGACCAGGCCCTCCAGCAGCGAGTTGGACGCCAGCCGGTTGGCGCCGTGCACCCCGGTGCAGGCGACCTCGCCGCAGGCGTACAGGCCGGGGACGGTGGTGCGGCCGTGCCGGTCGGTGCGGATGCCGCCGGAGGCGTAGTGCGCGGCCGGGGCGACCGGGATCGGTTCGGTGACCGGGTCGATGCCGTGCGCGCGGCACGAGGCGAGGATGGTCGGGAAGCGCTGCTCCCACATCGCGGCGCCGAAGTGCCGCCCGTCCAGGTACATGTGCTCGGCGCCCTGCTCCTGCATGCGCCGGGTGATCGCCTTGGCGACGATGTCGCGCGGGGCCAGTTCGGCCAGCTCGTGCTGCCCGACCATGAACCGGACACCGTCCGCGTCGACCAGGTGGGCGCCCTCGCCGCGGACCGCCTCGGAGACCAGCGGCTGCTGGCCCTCGGCCTCGGGGCCGAGCCAGAGCACGGTCGGGTGGAACTGGACGAACTCCAGGTCGGTGACGGCGGCGCCGGCCCGCAGCGCGAGCGCCACGCCGTCGCCGGTGGAGACCGCCGGGTTGGTGGTCGCCGAGAAGACCTGGCCCATGCCGCCGGTGGCGAGCACCACGGCGCGGGCCCGGATGGCGCCGACGCCGTCGCGCTGGCCCTCGCCCATGACGTGCAGGGTCAGGCCGGCGGCGTGCCCGTTCGCGTCGGTGAGCAGGTCGAGGACGAGCGCGTGCTCGATCAGCTCGATGCCGGGGTCGCTGCGGACGGCGGAGACCAGCGCGCGCGATATCTCGGCGCCGGTGGCGTCCCCGCCGGCGTGCGCGATCCGGCGGCGGTGGTGGCCGCCCTCGCGGGTGAGGAGGATCTCGCCGTCCTCGCTGCGGTCGAAGGCGGCACCGGTGGCGATCAGCCGGCGGACGGCGTCCGGGCCCTCGGTGACGAGGGTGCGCACGGCCTCCTCGTCGCAGAGCCCGGCGCCGGCCACCAGGGTGTCGTCGAGGTGCTGCCCGGGGGTGTCCCCCTCGCCCAGGGCTGCGGCGATGCCGCCCTGGGCCCAGCGGGTGGAGCCGTCGTCCAGCATCGCCTTGGTGACCACCATGGCCCGCAGGCCGGCCTTGCGGACGTTGAGGGCGACGGTGAGACCGGCCACCCCCGAGCCGACCACGACCACGTCGGTGGTGGTCGTCCAGCCGGGGGCGGGGGCGGTGAGGCGGTGCTTAACGGGCATGGCTCAGTTGCTCCTTCAGCGCGTGGCCGTCGTGGCCGCGCCGTCGGCGCCACGGTACGCCGTGTCGCCGCGCAGCAGACCGCTGCCCTCCGGGGCGTCCGCGGGGTCGCCGCCGAGGCCGGAGATCCGGTTGTGCTCGTCCACGAAGACGATCTTCGGCTCGTAGCCCTTGGCCTCGGCCGTGTCCATCTGCCCGTAGGCGATGAGTATGACGAGGTCGCCCGGGTGGACCAGGCGGGCGGCGGCGCCGTTGATGCCGATCACGCCGGTGCCGCGCGGGCCGGCGATGGTGTACGTCTCCAGCCGGGCGCCGTTGTTGATGTCGACGATGTGGACCAGCTCGCCGGGGAGCAGGTCGGCGGCGTCGAGCAGGTCCTCGTCCACCGTGACCGAGCCGACGTAGTGCAGGTCGGCCTGGGTCACGGTGGCTCGGTGGATCTTGGACTTGAGCATGGTGCGGAGCATGTGGTCACGCCTCCTGTGAGTGCATGCCTGAGGGAAGAGCTCTTATCGGACGATGATGCGGACGTTGTCGATCAGGCGGGTGGAGCCCACCTTCGCGGCGACGGCCAGCACCGCCTCGCCCTGGAAGTCGTCCGCCGCCTCGGTGAAGTCGTGCGGGTCGATCAGGGCGAGGTAGTCAAGGGTGACACCTTCCGCGGTGTCCAGGACGGCCGCGGCGGCCTCGCGCACGGCCTTCGGGCCCTGGGCGGCGACGTCCCGGCCCGCGAACAGGGCCTTCGAGAGGACGAGGGCGCGCTCGCGCTCCTCCTCGGAGAGGTAGCGGTTGCGCGAGGACAGCGCCAGGCCGTCCTCCTCGCGGACGGTCGGCACGCCGACGACCTCGACGTCGAAGTCCAGGTCGGCGACCATGCGCTGGATGACCGCCAGCTGCTGGGCGTCCTTCTCACCGAAGAAGGCGAAGTCCGGGTCGGTGATGTGCAGCAGCTTGGCGACCACGGTGAGCACGCCGTCGAAGTGGCCGGGGCGGGTGGTGCCCTCGAAGCGCTCGCCCATCGGGCCGGCCGCCAGGCGCACCTGCGGCTCGCCGTTCGGGTAGACCTCGTCGACGGAGGGCGCGAAGACGACGTCGGCGCCGTTCTCCTCGGCCAGCCGCACGTCGTCGTCGAGGGTGCGCGGGTAGCGCTCCAGGTCCTCGCCGGCGCCGAACTGGAGCGGGTTGACGAAGACCGTCACCGCGACCCGGCCCCCCGGGCCGACCTGCTTGCGGGCGGCCCGGATCAGCGCGGCGTGGCCCTGGTGCAGGGCGCCCATGGTCATCACGACGGCGTTGTCGACCGGCCGCTCGTCCGGCCAGAACGCGGCCTCGAAGTCGTCCACGGTGCGGGTGACGACGGCCCGGTGGACCTTCGGCGTCCGCTGGGGCTTGTTCGGCTGCTTACCGCGTGCCATCTGCCTTCTCCTCGTTCAGTACGTCCAGCAGCGCCGCCGCCGACGGTTCGTCGATCGTCCCGTTGGCGAGTGCCCGCTGCGCCGTGGCGCGGGCCATCGCCCGGTAGGCCACCGGGATGTCCGGGGACACCGTACTGAGCTGCGCCAGGTGGCGCCGAACGGTGCCCGCGTCGCCCCGGGCGACGGGGCCGGTGAGGGCCGCGTCGCCGGAGCGCAGGCTGTTGTCCAGGGCCGCGCCCAGCAGCGGGCCGAGCAGCCGGCCGGGCTCGGCGACGCCCGCCGTGCGCAGCAGGTCCATCGCCTGCGCGACCAGTGTGACCAGGTGGTTCGCGCCGTGGGCGAGGGCCGTGTGGTAGAGCGGGCGGACCTCCTCGGGCACCCACTCGGGCTCGCCGCCCATCTCCACCACGAGCGCCTCGGCGACGGGCCGCAGCTCCGCGGGCGCCGTCACGCCGAAGGGGCAGCCGGCCAGCCGGTCCAGGTCGACGGAGGTGCCGGTGAAGGTCATCGCCGGGTGCAGCGCGAGCGGCAGCGCCCCGGCCCGGGTGGCGGGCTCCAGGATGCCGACGCCGTGCGCGCCGGAGGTGTGCACGACGAGCTGACCGGGGCGGATCGCGCCGGTCGAGGCGAGGCCCGCGACCAGGTCGGCCAGGGCGTCGTCGGGGACGGTCAGCAGGACGAGGTCGGCGGCGGCGAGCACCTGGGGCGGGGTGACGATCCGCACGCCCGGCAGCAGCGATTCGGCGCGGCGGCGCGAGGTGGCGGAGACGCCGGAGGCGGCGACCACGGTGTGCCCGGCGAGTTGCAGGGCGGCGCCGAGGGCGGGGCCGACCCGGCCGGTGCCGACCACGCCGACGGCCAGCCGGGCCGGGCGGTTGCCGGGGTCGCGGGGGTCGCCGAAACCGTCGTCGAGCGGGGCGAACTCGCCGTGCTCACCGAAGCCGAAGCCGCTTTCGTGGGTGCTCATGCGCCCACCTCGCTCCGCTCGGCAGGGGCATTCGCCATTGCGCACCTTCCGATGGTGAGCTCGCTGCGCTCGCTCACAGGCCCACCTTGTCCCTGATCTCCGTTCCGGTCCACCTCGGGTACCGGACGTACCGCCCCAGTGTACGGGCGCGTCAGTCCCCGGCCCCGGCCCGGATGAGCCCGGCCTCGTACGCGAGGACCACGGCCTGGACCCGGTCGCGCAGGCCGAGCTTGGCCAGGATCCGGCCGACGTGGGTCTTCACGGTGGCCTCGGAGAGCACCAGCCGGGCGGCGATCTCGCCGTTCGACAGGCCCTGGGCGACCAGCAGGAACACCTCCCGCTCGCGGTCGGTGAGCGGGCCGAGGGCGTCCGAGCCGGGCGCGCTCCGCGGGGTGGGGAGCACCTCGGCGAAGCGGTCGATCATGCGGCGGGTGGTGGTCGGCGCGACCACGGCGTCGCCGCCGTGCACGGCGCGGATCGCGGCCACCAGCTCGGTCGGCGGCACGTCCTTGAGCAGGAAGCCGCTGGCACCGGCCTTGAGCGCGGCGAAGGCGTACTCGTCGAGGTCGAAGGTGGTGAGGATGAGGACGTGCGGGGCGTCCGGCAGCGGGCTGCCGTCCTCGGCGAGGCAGATCCGGCGGGTGGTCTGCACCCCGTCCAGGCGGGGCATCCGGACGTCCATGAGGATCACGTCGACCGGCGTGTGCTTCAGCTTCTCCAGGGCCTGGGCGCCGTCGCCGGCCTCGGCGGCGATCTCGATGTCGCCCTGGGACTGCAGGATCATCCGGAAGCCGGTGCGCAGCAGCTCCTGGTCGTCGACGAGCATCACGCGGATGGTCAAAGGGGGCTCCTAGGGGGTGAGCGGCGGGCGGGCTAGTGGGCCGTCTTCAGGGGGAGGACGGCCCGGATCCGGAAGCCGCCGCCGGGGCGGGGGCCCACGTCGAGGCTGCCGCTGACCATTCCGACCCGCTCGCGCATGCCGATCAGGCCGTGGCCGAGGCCGTCCGTGCCGCCGGAGGCGAGCTGCTCGTCGGTGGTGCCGCGGCCGTCGTCCTCGACCAGGACGGCGAGCTCGCGCTCCCCGAAGTCGACCGCGACCCGGGCGTGCACGTCGGGGCCGCCGTGCTTGCGCACGTTGGTGAGCGCCTCCTGGACGATCCGGTAGACCGTGAGCTCGACGCCGCGCGGCAGTTCGCGCGGGTGGCCCGAGGTCGCGTAGTCGACCCGCAGGCCGGCCGTGCGGACCTGCTCCAGCAGCTCGGGCAGCTCCTCGACGCCCGGCTGCGGCACGTACTCCTCGGCGGTGTCGGCGGTGCGCAGCACGCCGAGCAGCCGGCGCATCTCGACCAGTGCCTGGCGGCCGGTGGACGCGATCGTGCCGAGCGCCTCCTTCGCCTGCTGGGGCGAGTTGTCGAGGACGTAGGCGGCGCCGTCGGCCTGGACGATCATGACGGAGACGTTGTGCGCGACGACGTCGTGCAGCTCGCGGGCGATCCGCGCCCGCTCTGCGGCGACGGCGACCTTGGACTGGGCGTCGCGCTCGCGCTCCAGCCGGGCGGCGCGGTCCTCCAGCTCGGTCAGGTAGGCGCGGCGGACCCGGGTCAGCCGGCCCCAGGCCCAGCAGAGGATGAACGGGGTGCTCATCAGCAGCATGATGAGCAGCGCCTCGCCGACGCTGTACGGCGTGCGGACGGCGGTGACGCCGTCCTCCGCGAAGTGCGTCTTGGCGGGGTTCATCCGCCAGTAGGCGAGCGGCCCGGCGGCCAGCCCGGCGGCCAGGGCCAGCCGGGAGGTCCAGGTGCGGCCGAAGGCGGCGCCGGTGTAGGCGAACACGAGGTAGGCGATGGAGGAGGCGGCCGGGTCGATGTCGAGGGCGACCTGGCCGAGGGCGATCGCGGTGGCCGCGGCCACCGTGACGTCGGGCAGGCGGCGGCGGAAGACCATGAGTGCGGGCAGCGCCACCGCGGTGGCGATCTGCGCGTCGAACCGCCAGCCACCGGAGACGGTGTCGTTCGGCAGGAGGCCGAGGAGGAGCACGATCGCCGCCCAGGCGGCGTCGACCACCATGGGGTGACGGCGGAGCCAGGCGTTGAGTCGATGCACGTCTCAAGCGTAGGCAGTCGCACGACCCGTCCAGGTCCGCCGGTAGGGCGATCCGCCCTACTCCGTAGGTCGGAGAAGCCCCGGCTCCGGTTGGGGAGCGGCCCGGGGCGGCCGGTAGCGTCGCGCCCCATGACGTGGATGCGGTGGGCGCCCGCCATGGAACGGGCCCTGTACGACCAGGAGGCGGGTTTCTACCGCAGGCCGGAGGGCCCGGCGGGGCACTTCCGCACCTCGGTGCACGCCTCGGCGGAGTTCGCCCGTGCGGTGGCCCGGCTGCTGCTGGAGGTTGACGCGGCCCTCGGCCGTCCGGAGGAGCTGGCCTTCGTCGACGTCGGGGCCGGGCGGGGGGAGCTGCTGACCGGGGTGCTCGGCGCCGTCCCGGAGGACGTGCGCGCGCGGCTGCGCCCGTACGGCGTGGAGATCGCGGACCGGCCGGCCGGACTTCCGTCCACAGCCCTGTGGACGGGCGAGGTGCCGCGGGGCGTCACCGGGCTGCTGTTCGCCAACGAGTGGCTCGACAACGTGCCGCTGGACGCCGGCGAGGTGGACGAGGACGGGGTGCTCCGGTACGTCGAGGTGGAGACGGAGTCCGGCCGGGAGCGGCTCGGCGAGCCCGTCTCGGAGGCCGACGCCGCCTGGGCCGCCCGCTGGTGGCCGGTCGGACACCCCGGGGACTTCGTGGAGTTCGGCGGCCCCCGGGACGCCGCCTGGGCGCACGCCGTGGCCGGGCTGGAGCGCGGTCTGGCCGTCGCCGTCGACTACGGGCACACCGCAGCCCGCCGTCCGCTCTTCGGCACCCGCGCCGGGTTCCGGGACGGTCGCGAGGTGGCCCCCGTGCCGGACGGCTCGTGCGACGTCACCGCGCACGTCGCGCTCGACTCGATCGCCGTCCCCGGCGTCCACAGCCTGTGGACGACGCAGCGCGAGGCCCTGCGCGCCCTCGGCGTCAGCGGCGGGCGCCCGCCGCTCGCCCTCGCCTCCAGCGACCCGGCGGCCTACCTGCGGGCGCTCGGCGGTGCCGGGGAGGCGGCCGAACTCACCGACCCGGCCGGGCTGGGCGCCTTCGGCTGGGTCTTGGAGAGCGTCCGCATGCCGCCCCTTGAGATTTGGTAGGGGCAGGGACCAGGGAACCCCTGGTGGGATGGCAGACTCTGAACCCATGAGGGAGACCACGGTCGGCATCGGGGCGGGAGCCGAGAACGTCACGGGCGAGGCGGGCACCACCGACATGGTGCTCAACATCGGCCCGCAGCACCCCGCGACGCACGGTGTACTGCGGCTGCGGCTGGTGCTCGACGGCGAGCGCATCGTCACCGCGGAGCCGGTCATCGGCTACATGCACCGGGGCGCGGAGAAGCTGTTCGAGGCCCGCGACTACCGGCAGATCATCATGCTGGCGAACCGGCACGACTGGCTCTCCGCCTTCTCCAACGAACTCGGCGTCGTGCTCGGCGTCGAGCGGATGCTCGGCATGGAGGTGCCCGAGCGGGCGGTGTGGATCCGCACCCTGCTCGCCGAGCTCAACCGGGTGCTCAACCACCTGATGTTCCTCGGCTCCTACCCGCTGGAGCTCGGCGGGATCACCCCGATCTTCCACTCCTTCCACGGCCGTGAGGACCTCCAGCACGTGCTGGAGGAGGCCTCCGGCGGCCGGATGCACTACATGTTCAACCGGGTCGGCGGCCTCAAGGAGGACCTCCCGGCCGGCTGGCTCGGCCGCGTCCGCACCGCCGTCGCCACCGTCCGCTCGCAGATGCCGGTCTTCGAGGACCTCGTCCTCGGCAACGAGATCTTCCGCGCCCGAACCGCCGGCGTCGGCGTCCTCACCCGGGCGCAGGCCGAGGCGTACGGCGTCAGCGGTCCGATCGCGCGGGCCAGCGGCCTCGACTTCGACCTGCGCCGCGACGAGCCCTACCTCGCGTACGGCTCCGAGGAACTGCGGCAGGTGCTCACCGTCGTCACCCGCGAGGAGGGGGACTGCCTGGCCCGCTTCGAGTGCCTGCTGGAGCAGACGCTCAACGCGCTGGACCTGGCCGACGCCTGCCTCGACAAGCTCGCCGCCCTGCCGGCCGGCCCGGTCAACCTGCGGCTGCCCAAGGTGCTCAAGGCCCCCGAGGGCAGCACCTACGCGTGGACCGAGAACCCGCTCGGGATCAACGGCTACTACCTGGTCTCGCGCGGCGACAAGACGCCGTGGCGGCTCAAGCTGCGCTCGGCGTCCTTCAACAACATCCAGGCGCTGACCGAGCTGCTGCCCGGGACCCTGGTCGCCGACATGGTCGCGATCCTCGGGTCGATGTTCTTCGTCGTCGGCGACATCGACAAGTAGGGCGACGAGCGGAGAACGAACGGGCCCGGGGGCGGACGGTCCCCGGCCCGGACCTCAGTCCTTCTTCTTCGCCTTGCCGACCGGATCCGCCGGGTGCGGTGCCACCTTGCGGTCGCCCTTCGTGGCGATCCGCTCCTCGCACAGCCCGGCCAGCACGTCGTAGCCCGCCCTGCCCATCAGTTCGGTGAGCTCGGGGCGGTAGCTGACGTACACCGGGTCCGGGCCGCCGTGCGCCTCCGGGCTGCCGGTGCACCACCAGTGCAGGTCGTGGCCGCCCGGGCCCCAGCCGCGGCGGTCGTACTCGCCGATCGTCACCTGGAGGTAGCGGGTGTCGTCCGGCCGGTCGATCCAGTCGTAGGTGCGGCGGATCGGCAGCTGCCAGCAGACGTCCGGCTTGGTCTCCAGCGGCTCGCGGCCCTCCTTGAGCGCCAGCGCGTGCAGCGCGCACCCCGCCCCGCCCGCGAAGCCGGGGCTGTTCACGAAGATGCACGCGCCGCCCACTCGGCGGGTCTGACGGTCACCGTCCTCGTCGAGCATGGTGATGCCGCCGTCGGCCTTGATCCGGCCCTTGCCGTCGGTGCCGTGCGCGAAGTTCTCCCAGATGTCCGGCGTCAGCCGGGCGGCGTGGCCGGCGACGCGCTTCTCGTCGTCCTCGTCCGAGTAGTGCGCGCCCAGCGTGCAGCAGCCGTCCGAGGCGCCGCGGCCCTCGCGGATGCCGTGGCAGCCGCGGCCGAACACGCACGACCACCGGGAGGTCAGCCAGGTGAGGTCGCAGCGGAACACCTGCTCCTCGTCGGCGGGGTCGGCGAACTCGACCCACGCGCGGGGGAAGTCGAGCGGGACCTCGGCGCGCAGGGTCGGCATGGCCAGGTCGACCGGGGCCGGAGCGGCCGGGACCTTCGCCTTGGACTTCTTCTTGGACGTTTCTGCTGGTGCCACCCGGCAAGGGTAGAGCCTCCGCGGGAACCACCGGCCGTGTCGGGCAGTCCGTTCGGTTTGATGATTCCGAGCCGTTGCGTGTTGGATGCCCCGTGCGTCCGTGCCCGCGGCGCCCGACGCCCGACTGGAGCCCCGAGCCGTGACCGCCTCGCCCCGCGCCGTCCGGACCGCCGTCCTCGCCTCGCTCGCCGTCCTGGCCTCCGGCTGCGCCTCCGGACCCGCGCTGCGGGCCCGGGCGGAGAGCGCGCCGCCGCCGTGCACCGGACCCGTGGTGATCGGCCACCGCGGCGCGCCGCAGAACGCCCCCGAGAACACCATGGCCTCCTTCGACACGGCGCTGCGCCAGGGCGCCGACTGGGTGGAGACCGACGTCCAGACCACCCGCGACGGTGTCCCGGTGCTGATGCACGACCCGAGCGTGGACCGCACCACCGACGGCAAGGGCGCGATCGGCGACCTGACCGCCGCTCAGATAGCCGCCCTGCGGGTGACCGTCGGACCGGGCCCGGCCGAGCCCGTCCCCACCCTGGAACAGCTGCTCGAACGGATGGCCGGCACCAACGCCACCCTGCTCATGGAGATCAAGTGGCAGCGCCGGACCGAGGACGTCGTCCGGATCGC
This sequence comes from Kitasatospora sp. NPDC048722, assembly GCF_040650235.1. Classification (NCBI taxonomy): domain Bacteria; kingdom Bacillati; phylum Actinomycetota; class Actinomycetes; order Kitasatosporales; family Streptomycetaceae; genus Kitasatospora; species Kitasatospora sp. NPDC048722. Next base: position 88,451 of record NZ_JBEZGX010000019.1, on the reverse strand, counting down.
CAGGCTCGCGGCGGCCAGCGGCGCCCGGGTCATCATGTACTCGTTCTCGGCCGACCACCTGCGGGTGGCCCACGCGACCGCGCCCGAACTGCCCATCGTCCTCATCCAGGGCGCCTCCATCGCCGAGAACCCCGGCAACCTGCCGCTGAGCGGCATCGCCCTGGACACCACCCTGGCCAGCGCCTCCCGGATCGCCGCCGAGCGCCGGGCCGGGCGCGAGGTGTACGTGTGGACCGTCGACGACGAGGAGTCCTGGCAGCTGATGACCGGGCGCGACGCCGACGGCCTGATCACCGACACCCCCGGGCCGGCCCGCCGCTGGCTGGACGCCAACTGCCCCACCGGCCGCCCGGCGGGACCGCGCAGGAACTGAGGGAGCCGGCCACCCGGGCCCGGCCCCGCCCGTCGGCGTCCGCCGACCCCCTCGCACCTGTGACCAGCACCAGTGCCGCGGCGGCGCCGGGGCAGTACCGCCGCGACCGGTCACCCGCGCGGCCGGATCGCGTAGCGTGGAGAGTTATGCGACTCGGTGTGCTCGACGTAGGTTCCAACACGGTCCACTTCCTCGTGGTGGACGCCCATCCGGGCGCCGCCCCCGTGCCCGCGTACTCGCACAAGGCCGAACTGCGCCTCGCCGAGCTGCTCGACGAGCGCGGCGCGATAAGCGAGGCCGGTGTCGAGCGGCTGGTCGGCCACATCGCCTCCTCGCTGCGCGTCGCCGAGGACAAGGGGGTCGTCGACATCCTGCCCTTCGCCACCTCCGCCGTCCGCGAGGCCGCCAACGGGGAGGACGTGCTGCGCCGCGTCGCCGCCGAGACCGGCGTCGAACTACGGGTCCTGTCCGGCCAGGACGAGGCCCGGCTCACCTTCCTCGCCGTGCGCCGCTGGTTCGGCTGGTCCTCCGGCCGGCTGCTCAACCTGGACATCGGCGGCGGCTCGCTGGAGATCGCCTGCGGCCTGGACGAACAGCCCGACGTCGCCTGCTCGCTGCCGCTCGGCGCCGGCCGGCTGACCGCCCGCTGGCTGCCCGGCGACATCGCCGACCCGGACGGGCTGCGCGAGCTCAGACGCCACGTCCGCGCCGAGATGGCCACCGTCGTCGGCGAGATCTCCCGGCTCGGCGCCCCGCAGCACGCCGTCGCCACCTCCAAGACCTTCAAGCAGCTCGCCCGGATGACCGGCGCCGCCCCCGCCGACGCCGGCCCGTACGCCGACCGCCGGCTCACCCGCACCGGCCTGTCCGCCTGGCTGCCCCGGCTGTCCACCATGACCGTCGCCGAGCGGGCGCAGATCCCCGGCGTCTCCGAGGGCCGGGCCAAGCAGCTGCTGGCCGGCGCGCTGGTCGCGGACGCCGCGATGGACCTCTTCGGTCTCCAGGAGCTCGACGTCTGTCCGTGGGCCCTGCGCGAGGGCATCATCCTGCGCCGCCTGGACGCCATGGACAGCCCCGCCGACCGCCGCCGGCCCGTGCTGACCACCTGAGCCGCAGGCCGCGCCGAAGAGGGCGGCCGTCACCGGGGTCCTCACCGGGGTCCTCACCGGGTCGGTGGTCGGGGACGTCTGAGAGCCGTGTCTCGTTCGCCCGGAGTTCGGTGCCGTTCGCGAGCCGGTCCGCTTACGCTGTCTCCCGTGGTGCAACCAGCGGGCGACGACGGGACGCGGGAGGGCCGCGCCCCCGGCGACGGGCAGCCGCGGCCGGACGGCCCGCGCCGCAAGCTGGGCAGGACCGTCAAGGGCGCCACCGCCGCACAGGCCGCCAAGGCCGTGAAGGCGGCGCAGCGCACCGCGCAGGGCGCCAAGAAGGCCACGGCCAAGAAGACGACGGCCAAGAAGGCCGCGGCGGGGGCGGGGAAGGCCGCCCCGAAGGCCACCGCGGCCCCGGCGCGCAAGGAGACCCGCACCGCCCGCGCCACCGGCGCCGCCAAGGCCGCCGTCCAGTCCGTGAAGTCGGTCAAGGCCGCCAAGCGCGAGGCCACCCGGGCGCCCCTCCTGCGCACCACCGACCGGCTCGTGCTGCCCCCGCACCCGGCCCTGCACATCCCGGACACCAAGGTCGCCCTCTCCACCGCCTCGGTGTACCCGGCGAGCACCGCCGTCGCCTTCGAACTCGCCGCCAAGCTCGGCTACGACGGCGTCGAGGTGATGGTCTGGAACGACCCGGTCAGCCAGGACATCGAGGCGCTGCGCCGCCTCTCCGACCACCACCGGCTGCCGATCCTCGCCGTGCACGCGCCCTGCCTGCTGATCACCCAGCGGGTCTGGACCACCGACCCGTGGACCAAGCTGGTCCGCGCCCGGGCGGCGGCCGAGAAGCTCGGCGCGAGCACCGTCGTCGTCCACCCGCCGTTCCGCTGGCAGCGCCAGTACGCCCGGGAGTTCGTCGAGGGCATCAACCGCATGGCGGGCGAGACCGACGTCCGGTTCGCGGTCGAGAACATGTACCCGTGGCGCTACCGCGACCGCGAGATGCTCGCCTACGCCCCCGGCTGGGACGTCACCGAGGAGGCGTACCGGCACTACACCATCGACCTCTCGCACGTCTCCACCTCCCGGATCGACGCGTTCGAGATGGTCGAGCGGATGGGCGACCGGCTCGCCCACATCCACCTCGCCGACGGCAGCGGCTCCGGCAAGGACGAGCACCTCATCCCCGGCCGCGGCAACCAGCCCTGCGCCGAACTGCTGGAACACCTCGCCCGCACCGGCTTCGACGGCCACGTGGTGCTGGAGGTCAACACGCGGCGCTCCGCGTCCCCCGCCGAACGCGAGGCCGACCTCGCCGAGGCGCTCGCCTTCACCCGCTTGCACCTGGCCACCCCCTCGCGCGTACGCTGAACCCACGTGCCCCACCGGGCACCAACTGCCGCACGTAGGGGGAGACATGACGGAGGCGAAGAACTTCCGGGAGCTCGCTCAGAGTTTCGGCGGGGTCGCCGCCGAGTACGACCGCGGCCGCCCGACCTACCCCGACGGACTCTTCGACGCCCTGGAACGGCTCTCCGGCCGCGCCCTCAAGGGCGCCCGCGTCCTGGACGTCGGCGCCGGCACCGGCATCGCCACCCGGCTGCTCGCCGCCCGTGGCGCCGACGTCGTCGCGGTCGAACCCAACGGCGGCATGGCCGCCCAGTTCCTCACCTCCTCGCCCGGCCTGCCGCTGGTCCGGGCCTCCGGGGACGACCTGCCCTTCCACGACCGCTCCGCCGACCTGATCACCTACGCCCAGGCCTTCCACTGGACCCGCCCCGAGCTGGCCGTCCCCGAGGCGATCCGGGTGCTGCGCCCCGGCGGCGCGCTCGCCACCTGGTGGAACGTCCACGACGAGACCGTCCCGTGGGTCCGGGCCCGGGCCGAGCGGATGGCCGCCGCGCTGCCCGAGCGCTACCACGGCTACGGCGGGATCAGCGAGCACACCAGCCACTTCGCCCCGGCCGGCCTCGCGGTCGAGCGCACGGTGCTGCGCTGGGAGCGCCGGGTCACCGTCGATCACGTGATCACCGACCTCACCTCCCGCTCGTACCTGGCCTCGCTCGACCCGGACGAGCGCGCTCCGGTCCTCGCCGCCGAGCGCGAGGCCACGCTCGCGGAGTTCCCCGGGGGCTGGGTGGTCGAGCCGTTCACCCTGGAGCTGGTGGTCGCGGTCACGCCGTCGTGACCCCCGTGCACCCGTGCACCCGTACGGTCCGTGCGCCCGCCACCGCCTGACCGCATCGCGGACGGACCGTCCGCCGCCCGGACGGCGGGCGTAGGCTCGGTAGCCACAGCGGTCCCCGCACCCTCCCACCCGCGGGGCCGCGCGCGAGCCCCGAAGGAGTGGAGCACAGTGCCCGAGCTGAGGTCCCGTACGGTCACCCACGGTCGCAACATGGCAGGCGCCCGGGCGCTTCTCCGGGCCGCCGGCGTAGCCCGCGAGGACTTCGGCAAGCCGATCATCGCGGTCGCCAACTCCTTCACCGAGTTCGTCCCCGGCCACACCCACCTCCAGCCGGTGGGCCGGATCGTCTCCGAGGCGATCAAGCAGGCCGGCGGCATCCCGCGCGAGTTCAACACCATCGCCGTCGACGACGGCATCGCGATGGGCCACGGCGGCATGCTCTACTCGCTGCCCTCGCGCGACCTGATCGCCGACTCGGTCGAGTACATGGTGAACGCGCACTGCGCCGACGCCCTGATCTGCATCTCCAACTGCGACAAGATCACCCCGGGCATGCTGATGGCCGCGCTGCGGCTCAACATCCCGACCGTCTTCGTCTCCGGCGGCCCGATGGAGGCCGGCAAGGCGACCCTCGTCGACGGCACCGTGCGCAAGCTCGACCTCGTCGACGCGATCTCCCAGGCCGTCAACGAGAACGTCTCCGACGAGGACATCGCGATCATCGAGGAGAACGCCTGTCCGACCTGCGGCTCGTGCTCCGGCATGTTCACCGCCAACTCGATGAACTGCCTCACCGAGGCGATCGGCCTCTCGCTGCCCGGCAACGGCTCCGTCCTCGCCACCCACACCGCCCGCCGCGCCCTGTACGAGAACGCCGGCCGGACGGTCGTCGAGATCGCGAACCGCCACTACGGCCAGGACGACGCCTCCGTCCTGCCCCGCGCGATCGCCACCCGCGCCGCGTTCGAGAACGCGATGGCCCTCGACATCGCCATGGGCGGCTCGACCAACACCATCCTGCACCTGCTCGCCGCCGCCCAGGAGGCCGAGCTGGACTTCGGCCAGCGGGACATCGACGCGATCTCCCGCAAGGTGCCCTGCCTGTCCAAGGTCGCGCCCAACGGCTCGTACTACATGGAGGACGTCCACCGGGCCGGCGGCATCCCCGCCATCCTCGGCGAGCTGTACCGCGCCGGGCTGCTCAACGAGGACGTCCACACCGTGCACGCCGACTCGCTCGCCGAGTGGCTCAAGACCTGGGACGTGCGCGGCGGTTCGCCCTCCGCCGAGGCCGTCGAGCTGTGGCACGCCGCCCCCGGCTGCGTCCGCTCCGCCGAGGCCTTCTCGCAGTCCGAGCGCTGGGAGTCGCTGGACACCGACGCCGCCAGGGGCTGCATCCGCAGCGTCGAGCACGCCTACTCCGTCGAGGGCGGCCTCGCCGTGCTGTACGGCAACCTCGCCGAGGACGGCTGCATCGTGAAGACCGCCGGCGTCGACGAGTCGATCTGGACCTTCAGCGGCCCGGCCGTCGTCGTCGAGTCCCAGGAGGACGCGGTCGAGGCGATCCTCGCCAAGCGCGTCAAGGAGGGCGACGTCGTCGTCATCCGCTACGAGGGCCCCAAGGGCGGCCCCGGCATGCAGGAGATGCTCTACCCGACCTCCTTCCTCAAGGGCCGCGGCCTCGGCAAGGCCTGCGCGCTCGTCACCGACGGCCGCTTCTCCGGCGGCACCTCGGGCCTGTCCATCGGCCACGCCTCCCCGGAGGCCGCCTCCGGGGGCACCATCGCCCTCGTCGAGGACGGCGACACCATCGCCATCGACATCCCCGGCCGCACGATCTCCCTGGAGGTCCCGGACGAGGTGCTCGCCGAGCGCCGCCGGGCACTGGAGGCCGCGGGCGGCTACCGCCCGAAGAACCGCGAGCGCCAGGTCAGCCAGGCCCTGCGGGCCTACGCCGCGATGGCCACCTCCGCCGACAAGGGCGCCGTGCGCGACGTCACCAAGCTCGGCTGAGCCGCACCCACCGCACGCGCGAGGAGGAGCCGCCCCGGACCACGGGACGGCTCCTCCGCCGCGTCCGGGGCCGGGGGATAATCGGCGGCGTGAGCGAGCAGCCCCCCACCCCCGTCCCGGACCCCGCCGGCGCCCCGGACCCCGCCGCCCCGCAGCCGGAGCCGATCCGCTGGTTCGGCACCAGCTGGGTGCACCGCGACCACGGCTACTGGCCGCGCCGCGTCGCCGTGTCCGCCGGCTCGCTGGTCGTCGCCGCGGCGGCCGCGTTCGTGCTGCGCCTCGCCGTCGAGGGGGTCGCGCTCTCCGCCCAGGGCGGGTTCCTGAACACCCTGCTGGTGCTGGCCGTCGCGCTCTGCTCGCTGCTGGCCGCGCTGCGGACCTGGAAGGTGCTCGCCGAGGGCAGGGACCGGCTCACCGGCTGGATGACCGAGGACCGCTCGCTCGGCGCGGTCTGGATGATCGGCGGGGTCGGCTCCCTGCTGGCCTACTTCGTCCGCAGCCTCACCGAGGCCCCGGGCGAGGGCGTCCGGCGCGCGCGGTACGAGCGGGCCGTCGAGCAGTACGAGAAGCGCCGGACCGGCCGCAGCGGGCGGCCCGGCGGGAAGCGCAAGCGCTGACGGTCAGTTGCGGCTGACCGTGCCGCACTGGTCGCTCGGGACGAGGTCCTTGCTGCGGTCGTACGGGTCGGTCGCGGGGCCGGTCGGCCGGGAGCCAGGGGTGTCCTGCCGGATCGGTTCGAACTGGGCGAACTGCGGGTGGTAGAAGCCGTCGTAGACGTCGCAGGCCGAGTTGGCCGAGTCCGAGCCGCCACCGTCGCCGAACGCGATCTTCTTCGGGTTGACCTGGTAGCGGGCCGGGTCGTAGAAGCGGAAGTTCTCGACCCGCCGCACGACCGTCCGGGTGGTCCAGGTGTCCCCGGCCACGTCGGCCGCGGGCAGCACCAGGCCCACCGGCCTGGCCGCCGGGTCCTGGGTCTGGGGCGCGGCTGGCTTCGTCGGCTTCGGGCCGCCGCTCGCCGACGGTGCGGGCGACATGGCCCGCTTGGCGGCGTCCGGGCCCGGACGCACCGCGTACACGTAGCTGAAGTCGGCGTGCACCAGGACGCCCTTGTCACCGTCGCCCTCGAAGCCGATCCGGCCCTGGACCTTGACCACGCCGCCGACCTGAACGGCCTCGCGCGGGTCGAAGCGGCTGAACCAGTTGGTGGGGTCGTTCTCCTTGGACGGGGTCGCCAGGGCGGCGGCCGCCTGGTCGTGCTCGGCCCGGTCCAGCAGCGCGAGCGCGGCCTCGGGGCGACCGCCCGCGATGACCTGCGGGTCCAGGTTGGCGGCGGTCAGGTAGTCCTTGACCAGCTGGAGCTGGGCGGCGACCTGGTCGGCGGAGAAGACGCCGGTGGCCTTGGCCTCGGGGAGCACGAAGGCGTCCGCGCCGTTCGGCCAGCCCTCGGCGGGGGAGCCGGCCCACGGGTGGTCGACCGTCGGCTGGTCGGCGTCGATCGTCGGCGGCGCCGTCGTCGGCCTGGCCGTCTCCGGGGCGACGCTGGGCGCGGGGGCGTGGGACGCCGAGGAGCCGGCGGAACCGCCCCGGTACCAGTTCCGCAGCCCCTCGATGTTGAGCGCCGCCATCAGCACCACGACGGTCAGGACGACGAAGAGCGGCGTGCGCCACTCCAGGGTGCGGCGCTCGGGCGGGCGCGGGTTGCCCCAGGGGTCGACGACCTGGAGCTTCGGCTTGCGGCCGAACCGGCGCTTCGGTGCCGCCGGGCCGTCGTTGACCGAACGGCGGCCGCCCGGGTCGACCGGCGGGGTGTGCTTCCACCGGGCGGCCAGCATCCGGGTGCGGCCGGACTGCTCCTTGACGGCGGCACCCCTGACGAACTCCTCGTCGAGGACGAGGCCCGCGAACGGGTCCTTCCCTCCCGCTCCGGACGGGTCGGACCCGCCCGGCTCACCGCCCTCCGAGGGGCGCGGTTCTGGATCTTCGGCGATCGGCATCGCGCCAGTATGCCGACGGGGTGTGACGATCGGTCGATCGGGGGCACGCCTTGTGGCGAACTCGTGCGCAGAGTGCGGACGTTTGCCCCGTTTGCCCAGGTCGGAGGGGTGCCGGGGGGAGGATCAGCCCTTGCCGCGGGCCTGCTTCACCGACCCCACCACGCCGGCGATCGCCAGCAGGATCCCGGCCGGGATGAGCGACTCGAAGAACGCGGCGAACACGCCCGCGTCGCCGAGGAACAGCTGCGCCAGCGTGTTCAGGAGCAGCAGTCCGCCGGCCGCCGGGAGCGCCGCCTGCCACGGGTGCGCGTCGGCCCACCGTCGCAGCCGCCGGTCGCCGGTGTCGCGCCGCAACTGGCCGCCCAGCGTGCCGACGAGGAAGAAGAAGAACAGACCCCAGCCGGCCGGTCCGGCCAGGATGCTCAGCGACCAGTGCCCGGTGATCGCGTCGATCCCCAGGGCTGTCGCCCCCACCACCGCACCGACCCCCGCGGCCGTCCGCCACGGACCCATCGTCGCCGAGGCGACGGCGAGTTGCCGGTTCTCACGTCGGGACATCTCGTCGTGTGCCATACCCCCACGGTGCTCCTGCGGTCGCCCCGGGGCCATAGGGGAAACCCCCGAGTTTCTCCGTAAGGGACCACGGACCGGACGGTCCCGCCGGGGGCTGCCGCGCGGTGCGAGGATGGCAGCAGTACCGAGGTTAGGAGCGGCCATGGGCGGCAGCGCAGCGCACGGACAGAAGATCGCCTTCCTGGGCACCGGCAAGATCGGGGAGGCCCTGCTCTCCGGTCTGCTGCGGGCGGGGAAGAACCCGGCGGACGTCCTGGTGACCGCCCGCCGTCCCGAGCGCGCCGCCGAACTGGCCGACCGCTACGGCGTCGTGGCCGCCTCCAACACCGAGGCCGCCAAGCTCGCCGACACCCTGATCCTCGCCGTCAAGCCGCAGGACATGGGCACCCTGCTGGAGGAGCTCGCGCCGCACGTCAGTCCGGACCGGCTGGTCATCTCGGCCGCGGCCGGCGTGCCCACCGCGTGGTTCGAGGAGAGGCTGGCGGCCGGCACCCCGGTGGTCCGGGTGATGCCCAACACGCCCGTCCTGGTGGACGAGGGGATGAGCGTCATCTCCGGCGGCTCGCACGCCACCGAGGAGCACCTGGTGCGCGCCGAGGAGATCTTCAGCTCGGTCGGCAAGGCGCTGCGCCTGCCGGAGAGCCAGCAGGACGCGGCCACCGCGCTCTCCGGCTCCGGCCCGGCCTACTTCTACTTCCTCGTGGAGGCGATGACGGACGCCGGCATCCTGCTCGGCCTGCCCCGGCAGGTGGCGCACGACCTGATCGTCCAGTCCGCGATCGGCGCCTCGGTGATGCTGCGCGACTCCGGCGAGCACCCGGTGAAGCTGCGCGAGGCCGTCACGTCCCCGGCCGGCACCACCATCGCGGCCATCCGCGAGCTGGAGAACCACGGCGTGCGGGCCGCGCTGCTGGGCGCCCTGGAGGCGGCCCGGGACCGCTCGCGCGAGCTGGCCTCCGGGGGGAAGTAACCGCCTCGAACGTCCGTCCGGTTAGGCTCGGCGGCATGGCCTACGACCTGGTGATCTTCGACAACGACGGCGTCCTGGTGGACAGCGAACCGCTCTCCAACCGGGTGCTGGCCGAGTACCTGACCGAACTCGGCCACCCGACGACGATCGAGGAGTCCTACCGGGACTTCATGGGCTGTGCCGCCCACCGCATCCACGACGTGATCGCCGAGCGGTACGACGGCGCGACGCTGCCCGAGGGTTTCGACGACCTCTTCCACGGTCGGGTCTTCGACGCGTTCGGCGCCGAACTCACCGCCGTCCGGGGAGCGGAGGTGCTGCTGAAGCAGCTCCGGCAGCGCGCCGTCCCGTACTGCCTGGCCTCCTCCGCGCACCACACGTGGATCCGCACCGCGCTCGACGTCACCGGCCTGCGCGGGCACTTCGCCGAGGAGCGGATCTTCAGCGCGCAGGACGTCGGCATCGGCAAGCCCGCGCCCGACCTGTTCCTGCACGCCGCCCGCACCCTCGGCGTCGACCCCTCGCGCTGCCTGGTGCTGGAGGACAGTCCGAACGGCGTGCTGGCCGCCCGCGCCGCCGGCATGGACGTGTACGGCTACACCGCGCTCACCGATCCGGCCAGGCTGACGGCCGCCGGGGCCACCGGGCTGATCGCCGACCTCGCCGAGGTGCCCGCGCTGCTGGGCTGAGCGCGGAAAGCGCTGCGCACCCTCTCCCCAAAGTCCCCCCGGGCACCTACGCTCTCGCCAACATCGTCGTACCGGCCGGTAGCGAGGTTCCCGCATGAGTCCTGCGTTCCCGTCGAGTGCCGAGGTCCCGTCCCGCCTGCGGGCCGGCCGCGCCGCCCTGGCCCTGAGCTTCCTGCTCCAGGGCACGACGTTCGCGCTGCTGGTCACCTGCATCCCGGAGATCCAGCACCGGTACGGGCTGAGCGACGGGCTGCTGCCGGTGTTCCTGGCCGCCGTGCCGATCCTCGCGGGCGTCGGCTCGATCACCTCCGAGCAGCTGGTGAAGCGCACCGGCGCGCGGGCCGTCCTGCGGGTCGTCCAGCCGGGCGTCTGCCTCAGCCTCGCGGGCGTCGGACTCGGCGACGAGCTGTGGCAACTCGCCATCGCGCTGGGGGCGTTCGGACTGCTGGTGGGGGCGCTGGACGCCAGCATGAACATGCTCGGGGTGGGGCTCCAGCACCGCTACGGCCGCTCGATCATGATCGGCTTCCACGCCGCGTTCAGCCTCGGCGGCATCCTCGGTGCGGCCGTCGCCGGCCTCGGCTCGCACGACGACCTCGGTCTGCCCCTGCTGTTCGGCGGCGCGGCCGCGGTGATCGCCCCGCTCGCCCTGCTGGTCGGCACCCGCTTCGCCGGGCCCGCCGAGCTCGGCGACGCCGTCCGGGAGGCCGCCGAGGCCGCCGCCCGCTCGATCCCGTGGCGGCCGCTGCTGCCGCTGTGCCTGGCGATGGCCTTCGCGTACATCGCCGACGCCTCGGTCTCCAACTACAGCGTCAAGTACCTGACCGACGGGCTGGGCAGCCCCGAGGACGTCGCCAAGCTGTCCTACCTGGGCTACATGGTGGCGATGCTGCTCGGCCGCGCCCTCGGCGACCGCGCGGTGCAGCGCTGGGGCGCCGTCCCGGTGGTCCGCGGTGGCGCGGCGCTGGCGGCGCTCGGCTTCGCGGCCGCCGCCGCGGCGCCCGCGGCGTGGGCGGGCATCGCCGGGTTCACGCTGCTCGGCTTCGGCATCTGCGCGATCATCCCGCAGGTGTTCGCGGCCGGTGGGCGGCTGTTCCCGGCCGACTCGGACGCCGCGGTGGCCCGGCTCAACCTCTTCAACTACGTGGGCTTCCTGATCGGTTCGCCACTGGTCGGTGCCATCGCGGACGGCAGCTCGTACCGCTGGGCACTGCTCGCCCCGATGGTGCTGGTGCTCGCCGTCCTCCCGCTGGCCGACCGCTTCGCCCCGGCGCCCGCCGGCCTGACGCCCGTCGAGGCGTAGGGCCCCGTCCCGTGTCTCACTCGGCGCGGATCTGCGCGAGCGCGATCATCCGGTCCATCGCGTGGAGCGCCTGTTCGGGCGATGCCTGGGGCGCGGCTTGCCCTTCACCCGCGCCCGGGGCCACCACCGCCGCGGCCCCGGCCGGCGAGCGCTCCTGACGTTCTGCTTCAAGCCGCCTTTCCCGTAGGGGTTTGAACCCCGGGCTCCGGGACTCGCCCCGGCCCGGCAGCCGCCCGCGGACCGCCACCCACTACGGTGGAGGTCATGCCCGAAGCCGAGCGTGACCTCCCCTGCGGCCTGCACCTCTTCTGGGACGAGGCCGTCACCGCCTACGACTTCGGCCCCGGCCACCCGATGGACCCGACCCGGCTGGCCCTCACCATGCGCCTCGTCGAGGCCCTCGGGCTCGCCACCGCGCCCGGCGTGACCGTCAGGGCCGCGCCCCCGGCCGGGGACTCGACGCTCCAGCTGGTGCACACCCGCGAATACGTCGAGGCCGTCAAGCAGGCCGCCGCCGACCCCGACCGGCACGACGTCCGGCACGGGCTCGGCACCGACGACAACTGGGCCTTCCCGGCGATCCATTCGGCCTCCGCCCTGATCGCGGGCCAGTCCGTCGCCGCCGCCGAGGCCGTCTGGCGCGGCGACGCCCCGCACGCCGTCAACTTCGCCGGCGGACTGCATCACGCCATGCCCGCCAAGGCCTCCGGCTTCTGCATCTACAACGACCCGGCGCTCGCCATCGCCCGCCTGCTCGAACTCGGCGCCGAGCGCGTCGCGTACGTCGACGTCGACGTCCACCACGGCGACGGCGTCCAGCAGGCCTTCTGGAACGACCCCCGGGTGCTCACGATCTCCCTCCACGAGCACCCCGCCACGCTCTTCCCGCAGACCGGCTTCCCGAGCGAGACCGGCGGCCCCGACGCCCCCGGCGGCGCCGCCAACCTGCCGCTCCCGGCCGGCACCGGCGACGCCGGCTGGCTGCGCGCCTTCCACGCCCTGGTGCCCGAACTCCTCGCGGCCTTCCGCCCGGACGTCCTGGTCACCCAGCACGGCGCGGACACCCATCTGGAGGACCCGCTCGCCCACCTGGCCGTCACCGTCGACGCCCAGCGGCTGATCGCCGAGGACCTGCACGACCTCGCCCACCGCTACGCCGGCGGCCGCTGGGTCGCCACCGGCGGGGGCGGCTACGCCGTCGTGGACGTCGTCCCGCGGACCTGGACCCACCTCGTCGCCACCGCCGCCGGCCACCCCGTCGACCCGGCCACCGAGACCCCCGAACCGTGGCGCGCCGAGGTCTACCGCCGCACCCGCCTCCCCGCCCCGCTGCGCATGACCGACGGAGCCCGCCCGGTGTGGCGCGACTTCGACGCGGGATACGATCCGGCCGACCGCCTGGACCAGGCGATCCTCGCCAGCCGTCGCGCCGTCTTCCCCCACCACGGCCTGCTGGCCTGAAACCGGCGCCCCGGACGTCCCGCGCGGCGGCGGTGCGCACGCCCACTGCTACGAACCGCCGAGTGACTACGTACTGCAACAGGACTATCTCTCACCGTACGAGGACTGCGCTTCCCCCTCTTCCCACTGGTACCACCCATAACTACTCTGGGGATACACGTGTGCCGGTGGAGTCACCGGAGGGGAAGCCGGTGCCTTGCACACGGGTTAAGGGTCGGGTGATGGTCATGAGTTCCGGCGAACGCCCCCTGCAGGAAGTCGTCTTCCTGACCGTGGCGGAGGTTGCCGCGGTCATGCGGGTGTCCAAGATGACGGTGTACCGCCTGGTGCACAGCGGAGAGCTGCCGGCCATCCGGGTCGGACGGTCCTTCCGGGTGCCCCAGCAGGCGGTGCACGAGTACCTCAAGGAGTCCTACGTGCGGCTCGAAAGCGCGTAGGACGGGGCGCGCGGGTGCGGGGCTCACCACTGTGGGCTCCGCACCCGTTTGCCACGGATTTCCCGCGTGTTCCCCGGCCGACGGGGGCGCGATTTACAGCCCCGGGCAACCGGACGGTAGGCTAGGCCCTCACGTCAGTCGTATGGACTCCGTCTCTCACGGACGAGAGTCTCAGTGAGCGAGGGTTGTTCCGTGGGCTCTGTCATCAAGAAGCGTCGCAAGCGTATGGCCAAGAAGAAGCACCGCAAGCTTCTGAAGAGGACCCGCGTTCAGCGTCGCAACAAGAAGTAAGCGCCCCCGGACGCGCCCTGCGCGCCGCGCGCTTCCACCGCCCGCCCGGGCCCCTCGTGGGCTGGGCGGGCGGTGTCGTTTCACGGCCCGTCGCGGCGGCGCGGTACGGTGCACGCAGGCCGCTCGGGTCGAGGATTGGGGTGGAGCACTGTGGGCGTCGTCGTGCTCGTCACGGGTGTGGCCCGGCAGCTCGGGGCCCGCTTCGTCGCCGAGGTCCGCCGCCGGCCCGACGTCGACCTGGTGGTCGGCGTCGACGTGCAGCCGCCCGGGCGCCCGGTCGAGGATCCGGACGGTCCGGCCGCGCCGTACCGCTTCCACCAGCTCGACCTGCGCCGCCCGGCGGTCTCCCGGGTGATCGCCGAGCACGGGGTCGACACCGTCGTGCACCTCAGCGTCTCCGCCACCGGGCTGGGCTCCACCAACCGCTCCGCGGTGAAGGAGTCCAACGTGATCGGCACCATGCAGCTGCTGGGCGCCTGCCAGAAGGCACCGGGCGTGCGGCGACTGGTGGTGAAGTCGACCACCGGCGTCTACGGCTCCGCCCCGCGCGACCCGGCCGTGTTCACCGAGCGGATCCAGCCGAAGAACCCGCCCGGCGGGGGCTTCGCCAAGGACGCCGCCGAGGTCGAGGGCTACGTCCGCGGCTTCGCCCGCCGCCGGCCCGACGTCGCGGTGACGGTGCTGCGCTTCGCCAACATCGTCGGCCCCGCCGCCGACACCCCGCTGAGCGAGTACTTCGCGCTGCCGGTGCTGCCGACCGTCCTGGGCTACGACCCCCGGCTCCAGTTCGTGCACGAGGACGACGCCGTCGCCGTGCTCTGCCGGGCCGCCGGCGAGCCCGCGCCGGGCACCGTCAACACCGGTACCTTCAACGTGGCGGGGGAGGGCGTCCTGCTGCTCTCCCAGTGCGCCCGCCGGCTCGGCCGGCCCACGCTGCCGCTGCTGCTGCCCGCGGTCAGCTGGATGGCCGGCCTGGCCCGCCAGACCCGACTGGTGGACGTCTCGCCCGAGCAGCTGCGGCTGCTCACCCACGGGCGCGTCGTGGACACCACCCGGCTGCGGGAGACCTTCGGCTACCGTCCGGCCTTCACCACCCCGGAGGCCTTCGCCGACTTCGCCGCCGCCCAGGGCCCGGGCCTCCTGCCGCCCGGGCGGCTCGCCGCCGTCACCGACCGGCTGGCCGGGCTGCTCGGACCCGAACCGGCCCCCGCCGACCGCGACCGCACCGACCGCGACCGCACCGACCGCGACCGCACCGACCGCCCCACCCGACCGAGGAGCTGAACCCGCCATGAGTGCCGCAGCCGAGAACGCGCCGGGCGAGGCCAAGGTCATCCCGATCGAGTCCGCCCCCAGCTGGACCTCCCCGGACCGCCCGGCCCTCGCCGACCGGCTCGCCGGAGCCGTCGGGGGAGCGCTGTCCGGGCAGCTCGGCCCGGCCGCGACCCGGCTGTTCGGCAAGGGCTGGGAGGGCCGGGCCGCCGAGCGGCTGGCCTTCCTGCGCCGCCGCCTCACCGGCGACTACGAGGTGGACGAGTTCGGCTTCGACCAGGAGCTCACCGAGGAGGTCCTGCTCGGGCTGCTGCGCCCGCTGGCCGAGAAGTACTTCCGGATCGAGGTGCGCGGCGTCGAGCACATCCCGGCCGAGGGCGGCGCGCTGATCGTCGCCAACCACTCCGGGACGCTCCCGCTGGACGCCCTGATGACCCAGGTCGCCATCCACGACCACCACCCGAACCACCGCCACCTGCGGATGCTCGCCGCGGACCTGGTGTTCGTGCTGCCGGGCGTCAACGAGCTGGCCCGCAAGGCCGGCCACACGCTGGCCTGCAACGAGGACGCCCAGGCGTTGCTGGAGCGCGGCGAGGTCGTCGGGGTGTGGCCGGAGGGCTTCAAGGGCATCGGCAAGCCGTTCGCCGAGCGGTACAAGCTCCAGCGCTTCGGGCGCGGCGGGTTCGTCTCCTCGGCGCTGCGGGCGGGGGTGCCGATCGTGCCGTGCTCGATCGTCGGGGCGGAGGAGACGTACCCGATGATCGGCAACCTGAAGACGCTGGCCCGGCTGCTGGGCCTGCCGTACGTGCCGATCACGCCGACGTTCCCGTGGCTGGGCCCGCTCGGCGCGGTGCCGCTGCCGACGAAGTGGACGATCCAGTTCGGCGAGCCGATCGCGACCGACGGGTACCCGGCGGAGGCGGCGGACGATCCGATGCTGGTCTTCGACCTGGCGGACGAGGTGCGGGAGACCATCCAGCACACGCTCTACAAGCTGCTGGTGCAGCGGCGCTCGGTGTTCTTCTAGCTCTGGCCGTCCGGCTCTGGTCTTCCAGCTCCGTGGGTCTTCTGACGTCGTTCTTCCGGCGCCTGGCCGACGGCCGAGGGCCCGGCGGGTTCGCCCCGCCGGGCCCTCGGCCGTCGTGTGCCGGGCCGGTGCGTCAGCCGCCGAGGATCCGCAGCCCGGGCAGCAGCCCGGGGATGAGCGGGGGCACGTCGACGCCCTGCTGCTGGCCGCCGGTGGCGGCGCTGGGCGTGGCGGTCGGCTGCTGCTGCGACTGGCCGCCGGGCGTCGCGTC
Organism: Kitasatospora sp. NPDC048722; assembly: GCF_040650235.1. NCBI lineage: Bacteria > Bacillati > Actinomycetota > Actinomycetes > Kitasatosporales > Streptomycetaceae > Kitasatospora > Kitasatospora sp. NPDC048722. The sequence continues at coordinate 72,498 of NZ_JBEZGX010000019.1, read as the reverse complement.
GGTGCTGGGCGAGGGCTGCTGCTTGCCGCCGGTGAGCCCGTTGGTGAGGTTGCCCACCAGCCCGTTGACGGCGTCGGGGGCGCTGCTGGGCAGGTTCCCGGTCAGGCCGTCGCCCTTGGTGCCGGTGCCGCCGGGCAGGAGCGCCCCGGCGCCGGCCGAGGGGCGCTCGGTGCCGCCGGGCCGGTTGCCGCCGGCCGTGCCGGTGCTGCCGCCCTGGGCGGGTGTGCCCGGTGCGGTGCCGGGGCCGCCGGACGGCGCCGGACCGGTGCCACCGGGGTTCGGGCCGGCGGTGTCGCCGCCCGCTCCCGCGTCGGCCGGTGCACCGCCGGGGGCGGTGGGCTGGGCCAGGCGCAGGGGCGCGACGTCCTCGCTTATGTCGTCGAAGAGCTGGTTCACCAGGTGGGCCTGCGGGGTGAGTTGGGAGGGCAGTCGCCCCTCCAGCTCGGTCCAGCGGCCGTCCTCGTCGTGGGCGAAGCCGGCCAGGGTGCGCATCGGGTCGAGCGAGCCGTTGCTCCGGTAGACCGAGCGCAGCAGGTCGCGGCCCTTGATGGCGTCGGCGTGCATGTCGTCCAGTGCGCGGCGGACCTGGTCGACGGTGCCCGGGCTGAGTGCGCCGGCCCCGTCGGTGCGGCCCACCAGGCTCTTGGCCTCCTTGAGTCGGGTCGCGGCGTTGTCGAGGAGCAGTTCGCCGCGCTCGGAGTCGGAGCCCGCCAGGTCGAGCCGGAGTCCTTCGAGGCCGCGCTTCATGCCGTACAGCGTGTCCCCCGGGAGGGCGCTGGTGCTGGCGGTGGCGGCGCCCGCGAGGCTGCCGACGGCGAGGCCGGCGACGAGGCCGCCGATCGCGAAGCGGCGGCTCCAGCGGCCACGCGGGGCCGTTCGGACCGCGCGGTGCCGGCGCTGGCGGGGTACCGCCGCGCCCGGTCCGCCGGCGAAGGCCTGCTCGAACGCGGCCATCAGCTGGGCGCGTTGGACGGTCCGTACCTCCGGGTCGAGTGCCGGGCCGGGCAGTGTGCCCAACGCGCCCGCCAGGCCGACCAGTTCGGCCACCGTAGCGGAACTCTGGCCAGTGGTAGCGGTGTTGGCCGATTCGGCGTCGGCCGTGCCGCGTTGCTCTGCCTGGTGGGCCTCCAGCGCCTCGGCGAAGGCCTTCGCCCGTCGGTGCTCCAGCACGTTTGCCGTCACGGGCCACACCTCCCTTCGTCGTTGTCGACACCCCGGCCTGCCGGACGGTTGCCCCGGCGGGCCAAAGCCACTCCATCGGGTGACGGGTCGCAATTCGGCTTGACCGTACGCCTGGTGGCGGCTTGCACGTTGGCCAACGAGCGGCGCGGGTGGTCGGTTACGCACGACTGATCATCGGACCGACCGTTCACCCGGACGTGTCGGTCCGCCACCGGTGGTGACGGACGGTCGGCTCGGGCCGGGCGGGGTATCTCCCCGTCGGCTCCGCACGCGGCCGCCGCTGCCCGCACGGCCGTGCGCCTCATCGCGCGTCGGGCGGGAGCAGGCGGGCCAGGGTGCGGACGGCCCGGTACTGCAGCGTCTTGATGGCGCCCTCGTTCTTGCCCATGATCCGCGCCGTCTCGGCCACCGAGAGCCCTTGCAGGAAGCGGAGCGTGACGCACTCCTGCTGCTGCGGGTTGAGCCGGCGCACCGCGTCGAGCAGGGCCGCGTTGGAGAGCGACTCCAGGACCGACTCCTCCGGGCTGCGCTCGCACTCGTTGGAGTCGAGCATCTCGCCGGTGGTGACCTCCAGCCGGAACCGGCTGGACTTGAAGTGGTCGGCGACCAGGTTGCGGGCGATCGTCACGAGCCAGGCGCCGAAGTCGCGGCCCTGCCAGGTGAAGGTGCCGATCCGGCGCAGGGCGCGCAGGAACGTCTCGCTGGTGAGGTCCTCGGCGGTGGCCCGGCTGCCGACCCGGTAGTAGATGTACCGGTAGACGGTGTCCGAGTAGTGGTCGTAGAGCCGCCCGAAGGCCTCGCTCTCGCCGGCCTGGGCCCGCTCGACCAGCTCCATGATCGGGTTGTGCTCGGTCTCGTAGCCCGGGGTGGGCGCGGTGCGCGTCCGGCTGCGGCCGACGCCGGTGGTGCCGGTGCGGCCGCGGGAGCCGGTGCCGGCCGAGCCGGCCGCGGTGGTGCGCAGCGCCAGTCCGGGGGCCGGCTGGGGCCCGAGCGGTGCCCCGGCCGGGACGAGCTGGGGTGAGACGGCGAGCTGGCTGAGGAGCAGGCTGCGCAGCAGGTCGAGGCCGGTGGAGATCTGCCGGGTGGTGACCGGGCGACCGCGGAGGCCGGTGCGGGGGCGCAGGGGCGCGGACGACGGGCGGGAGGGTGCAGGCGCGTCGTTCCGGACGGGTGGGTACACGGGACTCCCAGAGGCAGAACTGTGGACGGATCACCTCCGCCTGCGCGGAGAGCACGCCACCATGGCCCGTTCGGACGGGGCGGTCGGGTGACGCGCATCCAGGAGAGAATAACGCTTTGTGCAATGACAGCTACACCGTGTGGTCGAAGTGGTCGCTTGGGATCCATTTCGCGTGCATATTCGGCTGACACTGAACGATCGTGTCGCCGTTCATCCGGCCCAACGTGACCGAACAGGCGCTCAGGGTGACCAATTCGACGGTCCGGCGGGCGGTTTCCCTGCCTTGGGGCTCGGTAATCGCCGACTTTCCCGGTCTGGCGAACGATCAGAACCGGTCAGCGGGTATCAGGTTCTGGCAGCGAGGCCGGACGGCCCTGCGACGGACCGGAGTTCGCCCGTACGAGGGGCCAGGTCAGCGGCCCTGTTGACGTCTGGTCACCCGTGAAGGGGAGGGCCGTGCGGGGGAGTTCGGAGCGGCTCCGACGGCAACCCGCGCGCGTCGAAGAGCGGCGGAACGTGCGCGGGATCACGCGCAGCGGCGCCGCCGGTGCAGTGCGACCCCGGCGGCCGTCGCGCCCGCGAGCACGCCGAGCGCGGCCGCGGCCGGCAGCCCGATCCTGGCCGCCTTCCGCCCGGTGCGGAAGTCCCGCACCCGCCAGCCCTGGGCGCGCGCGTGCCGGCGCAGCGCGCCGTCCGGGTTCACCACGTACGGGTGGCCGACCAGGGAGAGCATCGGGATGTCGTTGGCCGAGTCGCTGTACGCGGCGCAACGGTCGAGGTCGAGCCGCTCGCGTCTGGCGAGGGCGGAGACCGCGGCGGCCTTGGCGGGGCCGTGCAGCAGCTCGCCGACCAGCCGGCCGGTGTAGAGCCCGTCACGGGCCTCGGCGACGGTGCCGAGCGCGCCGGTCATGCCGAGCCGCCGGGCGATCACCCGGGCCACCTCCTGGGGGGCGGCGGTGACCAGCCAGACCCGCTGGCCGGCGTCGAGGTGCATCTGGACCAGGGCGCGGGTGCCGGGCCAGATCTTGTCGGCGACGACGCCCTCGAAGACCTCCTCGCAGAGCGCCTCCAGCTCGGCGGTGGCCTTGCCGGCGACGAGGCCGAGCGCGGTGTGCTGGGCGTCCGAGATGTGGTCCGGGTCCTCGGCGCCGTGCAGCCGGAACCAGGCCTGCTGCCAGGCGAAGCGGGCGATGTCGCGGCGGGTGAGGAAGCCGTGGCGGTAGAGGCCGACGCCGAGGTAGAAGATCGCGGCGCCGCGCAGGATGGTGTTGTCGCAGTCGAAGAAGGCGGCGGCGTGCGCGTCCCCGGGCTCGGGGGTGTGGTTGCCGACGGGTGCCTTGGGGGCCTTCCCGGGCTTGCCGGAGGCCGCGTCGGGAGCCGTGGCGGGTGCGCCGGAGGCGTCGGCGTCCGCGAGGGCTCCGGCCGGCTCGGGCTCGGCGCGCAGGGCGGCCTCCGCCGCCTCGGCCGCGGCCTCGCCGGCGAGGGCGGTCCGCTCGGTGGTGGGGCGCCTTGCGTGGGTGAGCCTTCGGAGCACGGCCATGTCCTCGAGCATATCCAGCCGGGCGCGCAGCGGCCGTGACGGCGGCGTGCCCGTGCGGTGAACAGCGCGCTGCGCGGCCGGGCGCGGGGTCGCTGCCGGCGGGGCGGACAATGGCCGGGTGAGCCCACTGCTGCGACGTGACAAGAGCCCGAAGCCGTCCCCGGCGGACCGTACCGTGACCCTGGTCGGCAAGCCCGGGTGCCACCTGTGCGACGACGCCCGGGAGGTGATCGCCCGGGTGACGGGGGAGCTGGGCGCGGCCTTCGAGGAGAAGGACATCACCCAGGACGAGGAGCTGTACCGGCTGTACTGGGAGCAGATCCCCGTGACGCTGATCGACGGCCGCCAGCACGACTTCTGGCGGGTGGACGAGCGCCGTCTGCGCGCCGCTCTGGGAGGCTGACCCCCTCCGCCGCCTTCCGCGGGCTCCGGCCGTCCCCCCCCCGCCGACCGGCGGGGGCGAGTCGCCGAATCGTTGCCAAACCCACTCCGAACCGGCGGTGTCGGAGCGTGTTCGTCGGCTTACGATCGAACTCGTTTGCGCCCGTGGGGGGCTGAGCACACGAGGAGTGCCGCCATGCTTCCCGGTCCCACCCCCGCGCCGTCCGAAGCCCCGGACGGTGCCCGGGGCTTCGCCGTGGTGGACGTGGAGGCGACCGGCCGCAGCCCGTGGCGGCACCGGGTGGTCGAGATCGCGGTGGTCCTGCTGGACGGCGACCTGCGCCCGGAGGGCGAGTTCGCGACCCTGCTCGACCCGCTGGGTCCGGTCGGCCCGACCCACGTGCACCGCATAAGCCAGGCGGACGTCGAGGGCGCCCCGCGCTTCCGGGAGATCGCGCCGCGGCTGCTGGAGCTGCTGGCCGGCCGGGTGCTGGTGGGGCACCACGTGAGCTGCGACCATGCCTTCCTGGACCGCGAGTTCGCCCGCATCGGCGTGCCGCTGCCGCCCGTCCCGCTGCTGTGCACGATGCGGCTGGCCCGCGCGCTCCTGCCGGAGGCCCGCGGCCACGGCCTGGCGGCCTGCGTGGAGGCGGCCGGCCTCGGCTGGTACCCGGCGCACACCGCGCTCGGCGACGCCCGGGTGACCGCCGAGCTCCTGCGCCACTGCGTGGGCGTGCCGGGCGGCCCGCCGGACGACCTGGCGCCGGACGACCTGGCGGGGGCGCTGCGCGAGGCGGCTCTGGTGCCGTGGCCGCGGCTGGGCCGGGCCCGTTCCCGCCCGTCCGGGGCGGCCGTCCCGCTGCTGCGCCGGGAGGCGCCGTACGGCCCGTGGCTGCCCGGGGTACCGGCCCCGGCCGTGGTCCTGACGGACTGCGGTGCTATGGGTTCGACGGCGTGATGCGCATCACTGTGCGGGGACAAATCGGACACCATCTTTGTGCACACGTTCACAAACGCATAGCCTGGCTGCCAAAGCCCAGCTTCACCCACAGGAGCACCGTGGCAATCGGCCGATCACCACAGAGCAGTTCGCAGACGCCCGACCAGGGCGCCGCGCGCCGACCCTCGCGTGCCCGGGGCATCCCGGAGGCGACCGTCGCCCGCCTTCCCCTCTACCTGCGGGCCCTCACCGCGCTCTCCGAGCGCTCGGTGCCGACCGTCTCCTCCGAGGAGCTGGCCGCCGCGGCCGGGGTCAACTCCGCCAAGCTGCGCAAGGACTTCTCCTACCTCGGCTCCTACGGCACCCGCGGTGTCGGCTACGACGTCGAGTACCTCGTCTACCAGATCTCCCGCGAGCTCGGCCTGACCCAGGACTGGCCGGTCGTCATCGTCGGCATCGGGAACCTCGGCCACGCCCTCGCGAACTACGGCGGCTTCGCCTCCCGCGGTTTCCGGGTCGCCGCCCTGTTGGACGCGGACCCGAACGTCGTCGGTTCCACGGCGGCCGGGCTGCCGGTGCGCCACATGGACGAGCTGGAGTCGATCGTCGAGAGCCAGCACGTCTCGATCGGCGTCATCACCACCCCGCCCGGTGCCGCCCAGCAGGTCTGCGACCGCCTGGTCGAGGCCGGCGTCACCAGCATCCTCAACTTCGCCCCGACCGTGCTGACCGTCCCGGACGGCGTGGACGTGCGCAAGGTGGACCTCTCCATCGAGCTGCAGATCCTGGCCTTCCACGAGCAGCGCAAGGCCGGCGAGGAGCCCGACCGCACCGAGTCGGTGCTGGACCGAGCCCCGGGCCCGGTCCGCGCCGCGGCCGCCAAGCTGCGCCGCGCGGCCGGCGGCAGCGGCAAGGGCCGCGCGGAGACCACCGCCAAGGACCAGGCCGAGCAGGCCAAGGGCAAGCCGGCCAAGGGCGGCGAGGGCGACCTGTCCGCGGTGATGCCCGCATGAACACGAAGATCTGTGGGGGGCGGGCGTGAGTCTTCTCGTCGTAGGACTGAGCCACCGGACGGCCCCGGTCGGCGTGCTGGAGCGCGCCGCGCTGACCGGTGACGCGCCGACCCGACTGCTGCACGACGCCGCGGCCACCGCGACCGTCGCCGAGGCCGCGCTGCTCAACACCTGCAACCGGATCGAGCTGTACGCGGACGTCGACAAGTTCCACGCCGGCGTCGCCGAGCTGTCCCTGCTCCTGGCCCACCACAGCGGGGTGGACCTGGAGGAGCTGACCCCCCATCTCTACGTCCACTACGAGGACCGTGCCGTCCACCACCTCTTCTCGGTGGCCTGCGGCCTGGACTCGATGGTCGTCGGCGAGGGCCAGATCCTCGGCCAGCTGCGCGACGCGCTCGCCAAGGCCCAGGAGGAGCACACCGCCGGGCGGGACCTGAACGAGCTGTTCCAGCAGGCGCTGCGGGTCGGCAAGCGGGCGCACAGCGAGACCGGCATCGACAAGGCCGGCCAGTCGCTGGTGACCTTCGGCCTGGAGCAGGTCGCGGCCGGCGCGGGCGAGATCGCCGGCAAGCGGGCCCTGGTGGTCGGCGCCGGTTCGATGAGCTCGCTGGCCGCCGCGACCCTGGTCCGCGCCGGCGTCACCGACCTGCTGGTCGCCAACCGGACGCCCGCGCGCGCCGAGCGCCTGGTCGAGATCCTCGGCCCGGGCGTCGCCCGGACCCTCGACCTGGCCAAGGTGCCGCAGGCGCTGGCCGACGTCGACCTGGTGATCTCCTGCACCGGCGCGGCCGGCGTGGTGGTCCGCGCCGAGGACGTCGCCGCCGCGGTCGCCCTGCGCCGGGCCGAGCAGCCGCTCGCCCTGCTCGACCTCGCGATGCCGCGCGACGTCGACCACGCGGTGCACGAGCTGCCCGGCGCCCTGCTGGTCGACCTGGAGAGCCTCTCGCACGCGCACGCCGCCAGCCCCGGCGCGGGCGACGTGGACGCCGTCACCAGGATCGTCGCGGACGAGGTCACCGCGTTCGGCGCCGCCCAGCGGGCCGCCCGGATCGCGCCGACCGTCGTCGCGCTGCGGTCGATGGCCTCCGACGTCGTCGCCGCCGAGCTCGGCCGGCTGGACTCCCGGCTGCCCGACCTGGACGAGCGCTCGCGCGCCGAGATCACCCAGACCGTCCGGCGGGTCGTCGACAAGCTCCTGCACGCACCCACCGTGCGGGTCAAGCAGCTCGCCGCCGAGCCCGGCGGCGCCTCCTACGCGGACGCCCTGCGCGAACTGTTCGACCTCGACCCGGCGGCCGTGCACGCCGTGTCGGGCACGCCCGTCGGCGGCCGGCCCCAGCCCTCGGGCGGGATCGCCGGATGAACCGTCAGCCATCCCACGAGTACCACCGGGACGATCACCTCATGAATGGTCAACCGATCACGGAGCAGGCTCCGGCCGCCCCCGCCCTGCGGCTGGGCACCCGGCGCAGCGCGCTCGCCATGGCCCAGTCGGGCATGGTCGCCCGCGAGGTGACCAGGCTCACCGGGCGTGCCGTCGAGCTGGTCGAGATCACCACCTACGGCGACACCTCGCGCGAGGCGCTGGCCCAGATCGGCGGCACCGGCGTGTTCGTCTCCGCGCTGCGCGACGCGCTGCTGGAGGGCCGGATCGACTTCGCCGTGCACTCGCTGAAGGACCTGCCCACCGCCGCCCCCGAGGGCCTGGTGCTGGCCGCCGTCCCCGAGCGCGAGGACGTCCGTGACGCCCTGGTCGCCCACGAGGGCCTGGGCCTGGACGAGTTGGTGGAGAAGCTGGCCGGCGCCGGCCGCCCGGCCCGGATCGGCACCGGCTCCCCGCGCCGGATGGCCCAGCTGAACGCCTGGGCCGCCGCCCGCGGCGCCGCCCTGGAGACCGTCGCGATCCGGGGCAACGTGGACACCCGGATCGGCTACGTCGCCAAGGGCGAGCTGGACGCCGTGGTGCTCGCCACCGCGGGCCTGAACCGGCTCGGCCGCAGTGCCGAGATCTCCCAGCACCTCGACCCCGAGCTGATGATCCCGGCCCCCGGCCAGGGCGCGCTCGCCATCGAGTGCACCAGCGCCGACACCGACCTCGCCGCCGCGCTCGCCGCCCTCGACCACGCCCCCACGCGGGTCGAGGTGGCGGCCGAGCGGGCGCTGCTGGCCGCCCTGGAGGCCGGCTGCTCGGCGCCGGTGGCCGGGCTGGCCACCTGGGGCCGGCCGAACGAACTGCGGCTGGAGGGCGTGGTCGGCACCACCGACGGCGCCACCCTGCTGAAGATGTCCGCCAACGGTCCGATCGTCCTCGACGAGACCGCCGAGCAGCAGGCGACGGCCCTCGGCCGCGCGCTGGCCGCCCGGCTGCTCGACGCGGGCGCGGCCGCCCTGATGGGGGAGCGAGCCCGATGAGCCCCACCGCCGCCACCGACACCCCGTTCCCGGGTGGCCAGCCCGCCACCGGACGGTGCACCTTCCTGGGCGCGGGCCCCGGGGACCCGGGGCTGCTGACCCTGCGCGCGGTCGAGGTGCTGTCCTCGGCCGACGTCCTGGTCGCCGACCCGCTGACCGCCGCCGCCGTGCGCAGCCACTGCCCGGCCGGCGTGCAGGTGCACACCCCCGGCGCCGAGGGCGTCGAGCTCGACCTGGCCAAGCTGGTCGCCGAGGCCGTGCGGGCCGGCAAGCACGTGGTCCGCACCGTCGACGGCGACCCGGGCCTGGACGGCTGCGCCGCCGAGGAGATGCTCAGCTGCGCGGGCGACGGGATCGCCTTCGAGGTGATCCCGGGCGTCGCCCAGTCGGTCGGTGTGCCGGCCTACGCGGGCGTCCCGCTGCGCGGCTCCGCCGGTGCCGACGTCCGCTTCGTCGACGGCGCGGCGCTGCTGGCAGGCGGCCCGGTCGACCTGGGCGCGCCGGAGACCACCCTGGTGGTCCGCACGACGCTGGGCCAGCTGCCCGCGACCGCCGCCGCGCTGGTCTCCAACGGCCGCAAGCCGGAGGCGGCGCTGAGCGCGACGCTGTCCGGCACCACCACGCGCCAGCGCACCTTCACCTCGACCCTGTCCGGCATCGCGGCCGACCTGAAGGCCGCCCGGGTGCTGCCCTCGCCGGTCTCCGCCCCGGTCGACCCGGCCACCTCGGTGATAGCCGTGGTGGGCGAGCAGGTCGCCCACCGCGCCTCGCACTCGTGGTTCGAGACCAAGCCGCTGTTCGGCTGGAACGTCCTCGTGCCGCGCACCAAGGAGCAGGCCCACGGCCTGTCCGAGCAACTGCGCTCGTACGGCGCGGTGCCGCAGGAGGTGCCGACCATCGCGGTCGAGCCGCCGCGCACCCCGCAGCAGATGGAACGGGCCATCAAGGGCCTGGTGACCGGCCGCTACGAGTGGATCGCCTTCACCTCGGTGAACGCCGTCCGCGCGGTCCGGGAGAAGTTCGAGGAGTACGGCCTGGACGCCCGCGCGTTCGCCGGCATCAAGGTCGCGGCGGTCGGCGAGACCACCGCGCAGGCCCTGGTGGACTTCGGCGTGAAGCCGGACCTGGTGCCCTCCGGCGAGCAGTCCGCGGCCGGTCTGCTGGAGGACTGGCCGCCCTACGACCCGGTGTTCGACCCGATCGACCGGGTGCTGCTGCCGCGCGCCGACATCGCCACCGAGACCCTGGTGGCCGGCCTGGTCGAGCTCGGCTGGGAGGTCGACGACGTGACGGCGTACCGCACGGTGCGCGCCTCGCCGCCGCCGGCCGAGACCCGCGAGGCGATCAAGGGCGGCGGCTTCGACGCGGTGCTCTTCACCTCGTCCTCGACCGTGCGCAACCTGGTCGGCATCGCCGGCAAGCCGCACAACGTCACCGTCATCGCCTGCATCGGCCCGGCCACCGCGAAGACCGCGGAGGAGCACGGCCTGCGGGTCGACGTGATGGCCCCGGCCCCGTCGGCGGCCGCGCTGGCCCAGGCGCTGGCAGACTTCGGGGCCAAGCGCCGCGACACCGCGACCGCCGCCGGTGAGCCGGTCTACCGGCCCAGCGAGCGCCGCCCGGGCTCGCGCCGCAAGGCCCGCTGACCCCTGTCCGGGACCCGGGGGCGGCGATCCCGTCGCCCCCGGAGCTGCACCACCGTTCGGAGAGAGAAGCCGTGTCCGCTGAATTCCCGTTCGTTCGCCCCCGCCGGCTGCGCCAGAGCCCGGCGATGCGCCGTCTGGTCGCCGAGACCCGGCTGCACCCGGCGGAGCTGATCCTGCCGCTGTTCGTCCGCGAGGGCGTCAGCGAGCCCGTCCCGGTCGGTTCGATGCCGGGCGTCGTGCAGCACTCCCGGGACACCCTGCGCAAGGCCGTGGTCGAGGCCGCCGAGGCCGGTCTGGGCGGCGTCATGCTGTTCGGCGTGCCCGCGGTGCAGGACGCCGTCGGCAGCGAGGGCACCAACCCGGACGGCATCCTCCAGCAGGCGATCCGGGACGTCGTCTCGGAGGTCGGCGACGCCCTGGTGGTCATGTCCGACCTGTGCCTGGACGAGTACACCGACCACGGCCACTGCGGCGTGCTGGCCGCCGACGGCAGCGTGGACAACGACGCCACCCTGGAGCGGTACGCCGAGATGGCCCGGGTCCAGGCCGACGCCGGCGTCCACCTGGTGGGCCCGTCCGGGATGATGGACGGCCAGATCGCGGTGGTCCGCCGGGCGCTGGACGAGGCCGGGCACCAGGACACGGGCATCCTCGCCTACACCGCGAAGTACGCCTCGGCGTTCTACGGTCCCTTCCGCGAGGCCGTCGGTTCCTCGCTCAAGGGCGACCGCAAGAGCTACCAGCAGGACCCGGCCAACGCCCGCGAGTCGCTGCGCGAGCTCCAGCAGGACGTCGCCGAGGGCGCCGACCTGGTGATGGTCAAGCCCGCCATGGCCTACCTGGACGTCCTGCGCCAGGTCGCCGACGCCTCGCCGGTGCCGGTCGCCGCGTACCAGGTGTCCGGGGAGTACGCGATGGTCGAGGCCGCGGCGGCGAACGGCTGGATCGACCGGGAGCGGATGATCATGGAGACGCTCACCTCGATCCGCCGGGCCGGCGCCGAGCAGATCCTCACCTACTGGGCGGTCGAGGCCGCCGCGATGCTCACGTAGGAGCCGTCGTGCGCCCGCTCGCCTCGCGGGCGGGGACGGCGGAAGGCCGGGCCCCTCCCGCGAGGAGGGGCCCGGCCTTCCGCCGTACGGCCTACCGGAAGTCGTGGATGTGGGCGAAGCCCTCCACGCCGCCGGCCACGTCCTTGGCGGTGGCGGCGCCCCAGCCCTCGCCGCCGGTGACGATGTGCGAGGTGTGGGCGATGGCGGCCCACTGGTCGGCCGCGAACACCGGGTCGGCGGAGCCGACGAACTCGCCGCCCCCAGCCAGGCCGACGTGCGCGAACGCCGGGGTGGCGGCACCCGCGAGCGCGAGCGCGGCGGTGGCGGTCAGCGCGACCTTGGCCAGCTTGCTCTTCATGGTTCTGCCCTCTCTTCGGGAGCGCCTCGGCCGGCGCTCTGCCTGTGACACGTGATCACTACCGGCCGCCCGGCCCGCCGCCCCACGCGCCGGACCGGACGGTCGTTCACCCGGCCGGGCGCACGCCCGCCGGACACCTCGTCCGTACAGCCCGGAGGGCCCGGGGAGACCATCCTCCCCGGGCCCTCCGTCCGTGCCGTGCCCCGTGATCAGCCGATCAGGTGCGAGACACCCGCGTCGCCCGAGGACTGGGTGTTCTGGCCGACGTTGCAGATCTGCTTCGGGGTGCTGTTCAGGACCGGCACCTCGACCGGAACCGCGACGCCGACGACGGCGACGGCGATGTTGTGGACCTCCGGCAGGCAGATGTTGGCGTTGTCCAGGGTGTGGAAGTTCGGGCTGCCGTTGCCGTGGGTGCCGGTCTGGTTGGTGCCACCGTTGCCCTGGACCGAGGTGGCGGCGCCGTCCGAGTCGACGATGGCGGAGGCCGAGCCGGCGGACATCGCGATGGCGGCGGCGGCCAGGCCGGCGGCGGCGAGGGACTTCTTGATCATTTCCGGTTTTCCTCTCGAGGGGTGAATCGGGGAGCGATTCGAAGGATGGTTCAGGAGGCCTGCCCGGGAGCTGCAGGCGGTACGGCTCGGACGGTTCGTCAGCCGACCAGGTGGGAGACGCCGGCGTCGCCGTGGCTCTGGGTGCCCTGGCCCTGGGTGCAGTACTGCTTGCCACCGCTGTTGGCGATCGGGACCTCGACGGGGACGGCCACACCGAGAACGCCGACGGCGATGTTGTGGATCTCGGGGAGGCAGACGTTCGCGTTGTCCAGGAAGTGGAAGTTCGGGCTGTTGTTCCCGACGGTGCCGGTGAAGTTGGTGCCGCCGTTGCCCTCGATGGAGGCGGCGGCGCCGTCCGCGTCACCGATGGCGGCGGCCGGCGCGGCGGCGGCGGCCAGCGCGGCGACGGCCAGGCCGGCGGCGGCGAAGGACTTCTGGATCATGGGGAGATCCCTCTCTGAAAAGCTCTTTGGTTTCCGTGCGTACAACGCGTAGAACGCTCAGACCCGGTCTGCAGTCACTGACGTCCAGATCAAAGAATGACGGCACGGAAGGTTACGGGGATTTTTGAAAAGAGTCCGGGAGGCGCGTCCGGGAGTGGTTTCCGGTCGGATTATTAGGCCGAATCGGTTAACCGCCGCAATCGGTACTCCCGCTCACTCGTTGAGACAGATTGCTTTACGGCTGCGGTACTCGGGTAGCGCGGCCGTACCCCCCTCAGAAGATCTCCAGTACGGACAGGCAGAACGGTGAAAAGCATGAAGTTCTCCAAGCGGGCCGGCGCGATGCTGCTGGCGGTCGGTGCGGGCGTGCTCGCCTCCCAGGGGTCGGCCTCCGCCGCCCCGATGAGCCCCGACCAGGTCGGAGCGCTGGAGGACAAGCTGGCCACCCAGCAGGTCCCCGCGGACATCCCGCTCGCCCCGCTGGACAGCCACCTCACCGCGGGCATCCCCACCTCGCTGGTCATGCCGCCGGCGCCTGGGCGGACCACCAGCACCAGCACCGAGCTGCTCCCCGACCGCCTCGTCCCCGAGCTGCGCACCGGCAAGGTGGGCCCGAGCGCCAAGGCCGAGCTGCCCGTCCCGCTGGTGGACCGGAGCACCGACCTCGGCAAGGTGCTGCTGGACGCCCCCGCGGCGCCGCTGCGCGCCGACACCCCGGGCCTCGCCCTCGGCAAGCCGCTCTCGCTCGCCCAGGACGGCACCGGCCAGCTGGCCGGCGGCCATCTGAAGGTCGACGAGGTGGACCCGCGGCTGGTCACCGGCGCCGTCCAGGCCGTGCCGGGCGCCACGGCGACCCTCGGCGACGAGGACCACCGCCTCTCGGTCACCGACGAGGTGAACGACCTGGCCACGACCACCACGGCCACCACGACCGGCGTCGTGCAGGAGACCGGGCTGACGGACCTCGCGCAGCTCTGAGCCCTCCGCGCACGCGAGAGCCCGGCACCCGTACGAGGCGGGGGTGCCGGGCTCTCGCGTGCGCGCGGGCCTCAGCCCGGCAGGACGCCGGTCAGTCCGCCGACCAGCGGGAGGTCCTTGGCACCGCCCCCGGCGCTCAGCGGACCGGTCAGCGTGCCGGTGCCGACCGGGGCGAGGCCCTGGTCGGGCTGCACGGTCGCGCCGTTGTTGAGCAGGTCGGCCGAGGAGTTCGCCCACGGGTCCAGGCGCAGGCTCTTGATCGGCGCGATGCCGTAGCCGAGCCCGGAGGTCGTCCCGTTCAGTGCCTGGCCGACGTCCGTCTTCGTCAGCGTGGCCGGGCCGGCCTCCGGGGCCGGGTGGGGGGCGGTGGCGGCCTGCGCGGAGCCCGCGCCGAGCAGTACCGCGGCGCCGACGGCGGCGGCCAGCCCGGCCCCGCCCTTCTTCGAAACCATGCGGATCACCCTTCGGTGGATCGGGATCCGGTCGGCCGGCGGCCGACCGGGAGCAGAGGGCCGTCCGGAGACGCCGAACTGCCCCCCGGCCGGTCGGTCGGGGGGCAGTTCGGCCGGAACGCGTGCCGACCGGAGGATCAGCAGTCGTCCGCGTCGTGGTGCGGGTGCATGTCCACGTTGGCGCAGCTGTTGCCGAAGGCCGGGTTCAGCAGGCCGATGACGTTGATGGAGTTGCCGCACAGGTTGATCGGCACGTGCACCGGGACCTGGATCTGGTTGCCGGAACCGACGCCGGGGGAGCCGGCGGCCACGCCCTCGGCGCCGGAGCTGGCGGCGGCGGAGCCGGCCGCGCCGAGCACCAGGCCGGCGGCGGCGGCGGAGAGGACGGCGACCTTCTTCACGTTCTGCATGGGGGTTGATCTCCTCGATCACACACGGGTGGAGCGTGCCGCGCCCCGTCGCGCGGGGCGCGGCACGGACTCGGTGAATCAGCTGTCGCCGGGGCGGCGACCGCGGGTTCAGCCGACGTTGGCGCAGCTGTTGCCGAAGGCCGGGTTCAGCAGGCCGATGACGTTGACGGTGTTGCCGCAGACGTTCAGCGGGATGTGGATCGGCACCTGGATCTGGTTGCCGGAGAGCACGCCGGGGGAGCCGGCGGCCACGCCCTGGGCGCCGGAGCTGGCGAACGCGCCGCCGGCCGCACCGAGGACCAGGCCGGTGGTGGCCAGCGTCAGGACGGCGGCCTTCTTGAGGTTGCGCATGGTATTTCCTCCGTTTTCTGCCCGACGGATCGCGAATGTCGGGAGCCGGGCGTGCAGGAATGCTCGCCCGCTGGCTTCTGGGACTGCCGTGGTTTGTCACTCCGTCGGCGCACACCGGCGTGTTCCGCCCATGGCTCGGGCGTGGCCGCGGTGGCCGCTTCTCGGCGCCTCGCGGACGGTTTCCCGCACGGCCGGGAAAGGTCCGGGGCAAGGCGCGACCAGGAGGAATTCCCGGTCAGGCGTTGAGGCAGTGATTGCCGAACGCCGGGTTCAGGAGGCCCACCACGTCGACCGAGTTGCCGCACACGTCGAGCGGGATGTGCACGGGGACCTCCACCGAGTTGCCCGAGACCACGCCGGCGGAGCCGGCCGCGACACCCTCGGCGGTCGCGCCGTGCAGGTGGTGGGCGGACGCGACGCCGGCACCGGCGGCGAGCAGGGCGGCCGTGGCCGCGGTGCCGGCGACGCCGTGGGCAAGCTTGCGCATGGGCGGTACTCGATTCGTGTAGGGGCCTGAGTGGAGCGTGTTCCGCCAGGGAGAACGAGGCAGGGCGCGAGGGGAAACGGTCCGGTCCGGTGATCACCCGAATGCCGGGCACCTCCGCCGTTGCGCCACTCGGGTGACATGGCGCGTGCACTCGCAACCGCTCCCGACGGGCCTCGTTCTAGTTGTCGCACTCCCCGTGCATCTCTGTTGAACAGTCAGGAGGCTCGTATGAGCATCAAGAAGACGGCTGCCGTCGGTGCCGCCGTGGTGGGTATCGTCGCCGCGGGCGCGGGCTCCGCGATGGCCAGCTCGGGCGCCGAGGGCGTCGCCGCGGGTTCCCCCGGTGTCATCTCCGGCAACCAGATCCAGATCCCGGTGCACATCCCGGTCAACCTGTGCGGCAACTCGGTCGACGTCGTGGGTGCGCTGAACCCTGCGTTCGGCAACCACTGCGCCAACCTGGGCTGATCCGGCACCCGGTTCGGCCGGGTGTCGAGCCGCCGTCCCGCGCTTCCCTCCTGGGGTGCGGGCGGCGGCTCTTTCGCGTGTCCGGGGGCGTCGCGACGGCCTGCGGAGCGTCGACTTCCGCTGCTGTCAAAAGCCTTGTTGCGTTACTTGTCAGTACCTAGAATGTGAGACCTGCTCACCTTTTCTGCTCCGCTTTCTTGCTCCGCGCCGCTCGGCGCCTCCGGCCGGGCGGTCCCCACCCCCCGCAAGGAGTCGCGTGTGATCAGGTCACGACTGTCGGCGGCGCGCAGAACCCGGACGGTTGCGCGCCGCTCCCCGTACGGCGCACTTCTCGCCGTGAGCGCCCTCGTCGCCACCCTCGGCCTGGCCGGCGCACCCGCCGCCCTCGCCGACCAGACCCCCGCGGCCGACGGCGCCCGCCCGGCCGCGATCGTCGCCCTCGGCGACAGCGCCATCTCCGGGGAGGGCGCCGGCACCGACACCGGCGACGGTTACTTCCCGGACACCGACACCCCCACCAACTACTGCCACCGGCACCCGAAGTCGGAGATATTCGTCACCGACATCCCCGGCGTGACCCCGATCGACCTCGCCTGCTCCGGCGCCCAGACCGGTGACCTGGTCAGCGACCCGGAGCTGGCCAAGATCACCGGCGGCGGCAGCGGCGACTTCGGCGAGCCCAAACAGGACGTCAAACTCGCCGACGCGGCGAGCAAGTACGACGTCAAGATGGTCGTCGTCACGATCGGCGCCAACGACGACTTCGACTTCAGCGGGATCATGATGCACTGCCTCGCGCAGTACTTCCCGATCCCGAAGAGCCAGGGCTGCCGCGACACCATCGGCAGCGCCGACATCGCCCAGCAGGCCAAGCGCGTCCAGCCCAAGGTCGTCGCCGCGCTGCAGAACATCCGTCAGACCATGCGCCGGGCCGGCTACGCGGACTCCTCGTACCAGCTGGTCTACCAGTCGTACTTCAACCCGATCACGCCGGACATCCGGCGCAACGACTACCTCGGAAAGATCGCCGACGGCTGCCCGGCCTTCCCCGAGGACCTGGCCTGGGGTCACAACTGGGTGGTGCCGACGTTCAGCGACGCGCTCCGCTCGGCGGCCGAACAGGTGCCCGGCGTGCGGTACCTGGACCAGCGGCGGGTCGCCTTCGGGCACGAGGTCTGCGCCGAGTGGACCAGCTCCCCGTACGAGTACAGCAACGGGGACGTCATCAACCTCTCCGAGTGGGCGCGCAACGGCTGCGACTCTCAGATCGGCATCCCCGGCCTGTGCATGAACATGGTCCGCCAGTCGTACCACCTGCGGGTCGCCGGCTACCGCGGCGAGGGCGTCTGCCTCGGCCAGTTCTTCGCCCGGCCCGACCAGACGGAGGCCTACTGCACGCTCAACCAGCAGAACACCACGGCCATCCAGCCGCTCACCCCCGGGCAGCCCTTCGGTGACGGCCCCGAGGACGGTGCCTGGTACCAGCTGACCAACGCGGCCACCGGCAACGCGCTCGACCTCACCGGCGGCGGCACCTACGGCGACGCGACCAACGGCCGCGCCGCGATCAGCTACCCGGCCACGGGCGGGCTCAACCAGTCGTTCGTCCTGGAGGCGAAGGCGGGCGGCAGCTACGAGCTCGACTTCAGCGGCAACCGGGGCATGTGCCTGGACGCCAACGCCGCGTCCGTCGCCGTCGGCACCCGGATCCAGCAGTGGGGCTGCAACGGCGGCGGCAACCAGCACTGGGTGTTCAAACCGGCCGGCGGCGGCCGGTACACGGTCGCCGACTCCCAGGACCAGGGCAAGGTGCTCACCGCGGGCGGCGGCCACGACGCGCAGGGCAACCCTCTCGTCGTGCTCGCGGCCGACACCGGCGCCGCCGACCAGCTCTGGCAGCTCACCAAGCTCGGCATCGTCTACCTCCACGGCTGACACCGCCGCGCCCCCGGGCCCGCCGCCGTCCGTCCTCGTGACGGGCGGCGGCGGACCCGCCGTTGCGGTGGTGCCCGCGCGGTTGCGCCCCCGCCGCCCCGGGCCGGGCGGGGCCGGTGTCGTAGGCTCACTCGACGTCGCCGCGTTCGCCGGCGCGCCGACCACGAGCCGGGCGGGGAGAGCCACAGCAGATGAGCACGGCATCGAGCACCGAGTCGTCCAGCGCCGAACCCGGCGCCCCGACGCCTTTGGTGACGACGGACGAACGGCCGGAGCGGGAGCGCACCGCCCCGGGCCGCTTCGGCGCCCTGATGGACCGCTTCGCACCCGCGCTCGGCGCGTACGCCGTGGTCAAGGCCACCGGCCTGACCGTCTTCATGATGCTGCTGGCCCACACCGGGGACTACCTCAAGAAGGACCCGGGCCGCGGCGGCGGCGCCCAGCCCTGGGACGTGCTCGGCACCTGGGACGGCATCTGGTACCAGCGGATCGCCGAGAACGGCTACGACCCGCAACTGCTCCCGCTGCACGGCTTCCCGCTGGCGAGCTACTACGAGAACTCGGCGGCCTTCTTCCCGCTCTACCCGTGGCTGATGCGGCTGGTCGGCGCGGTCACCGGACTCGGTCCGTACGGCTCCGGCATCGTCGTGTCGGTGCTCGCCTCGTTCGTCGCGGCGGCCGGCATCTTCGCGGTCGCCGAGCGGCTCGGCGGCTGGCGGGCGGGCGTGATCGCCGCGGTGCTCTGGGGCCTGTTCCCGGGCTCCGGCGTCGAGTGGGCGGTCTACTCGGACTCGCTGTTCGTCGCCCTGTCCGCCTGGGCCTGCTACTGCGTGATGACCCGCCGCTGGGTCGCAGCCGGGCTGCTGACCCTGGCCGCCGGCCTCAACCGCCCGACCGCCGCCGCCCTGATCGCCGCCGTCTCGGTCGCCGCCCTGGTCGCGCTCGTCCGGCGCACCGACGGCGTCCGCCGCCCGCTCTTCGCGATGCTGATCACGCCGTGGGGCCTGATCTGGTACGTCGCCTGGGTCGGCTACCGGATGGGGGACTGGGGCGGCTACTTCAAGCTCCAGCGCGGCGCCTGGAACCGCTACTTCGACTGGGGCGCCTCCACCTTCCGCACGGTCCTGGACGTGGTCACCGGGCACTGGAACTTCTGGCAGTCCAACCCGGCCCCCGACCTGATCGCGATCGCGCTGCTGATCGCCCTGCCCGGCCTGCTGGTGCTGCTGCTGCGGCTGCGCCCGCCGCTGGTCCTGGTGATCTACACGCTGCTGACCATCTTCACCGCGCTGAGCAGCAACCAGATCTTCGACAACATCTCGCGCTACCTGCTGCCGGCCTTCCCGCTCTGCATCGGCCTCGCGGTCGCGCTGCGCCGGGTGCGGACGCCCTCGCTGATCGGGCTGTTCGCGATGCCCGCGGTCGCGGCGGGCTGGTACGCCGGGTACGCGTTGTTCGAGCTCGGCATCCCGTAGACCGTCCCGCGCCGGGCCGGTTCGTGTGCGACGGCACGCCGGTTGGTTGGCTACGGGATCATCTGCCGACGGACGGCACGTTGCTAACCTCGGACGCATGACGACGACCCCGCCCGTGCGGCAGATCCGCGACATCTCCGGCCTGCTGGACCACGCGAGCCACGTCCTGGCGACCCGGATGGCGTCGGCCTTCACCGAGCTCGGGATCACCCCCCGCGCGTACTGCGTGCTGTTCCACGCGCAGGAGGCGGAGCGCACCCAGATCCAGCTCGCCGAGCTGGCCGACCTGGACAAGACGACCATGGTGGTCACCGTCGACGAGCTGGAGAAGGCGGGCCTGGCCGAGCGCCGCCCGTCCGCCACCGACCGCCGGGCCCGGATCATCTCGGTCACCGAGGCGGGCGAGCGCGCCGTCGAGCAGGGCACGGAGATCGCCGACCGGGTGCACCGCGAGGTCCTGGACGCGCTGCCGGAGCCCGAGCGCGGGGTCTTCGTGTCGGCGCTGACGCGCCTGGTGGACGGCCACTTGGCGGAGCCCGTGGAGAGCGAGCGGACGGTCCGCCGTGCCCGCCGCGCCCGGAGCTGAGAGGCCCGCCGAGAGCTGCTCCCGAGATAGATAGTCCCGAACAAAACAATCTGCTAGCGTCTTACCCGGCACTCGACGAACCGGGAGACCCGCCATGTCCACGCACGCCCCGACCGCGCCCGCTCCGGCGCCCGCGGCCCCCGTCCGTTCCCGCGCACTCGCCCTCGCGGTGCTCTGCGCGGGGATGCTGATGATCGTCCTGGACGGCTCGATCGTCACCGTGGCGCTGCCCGCCATCCGGGACGACCTGCACTTCTCGCCCGCCGGCCTGACCTGGACGGTCAACGCCTACCTGATCGCCTTCGGCGGCCTGCTCCTGCTCGCCGGCCGCCTGGGCGACCTCGTCGGCCGCAAGCGCGTCTTCGTCGCCGGGCTCACCGTCTTCACCGCCGCGTCGCTGCTCTGCGCCCTCGCCCCCGGCCAGGGCGCGCTGGTCGCCGCCCGCTTCCTCCAGGGCGTCGGCGGCGCGATGGCCTCGGCCGTCAGCCTCGGCATGATCGTCACGCTCTTCCCCGAGCCCCGCGAACGCGGCCGGGCCATCGGCGCGTTCAGCTTCGTCGGCGCGGCCGGCGCCTCCATCGGCCAGGTGCTCGGCGGCGTGCTCACCCAGGCGCTCAGCTGGCACTGGATCTTCCTGATCAACCTGCCGCTCGGCCTGGCCGCCGCCCTGCTCGCCGTCCGCGTGCTGGCGGCCGACGGCGGCCCCGGCCTGCGGGCCGGCGCCGACGGGCTCGGCGCCGCGCTGATCACCGCCGCCCTGATGCTCGGCATCTACGCCATCGTCGGCACCGGTGAGCACGGCTGGGCCTCCGCCCGCACCCTCGGCCTCGGCGCGCTCTCGCTCGCCCTGCTGGCCGGCTTCCTGCTCCGCCAGTCCCGTGCCGCCCAACCCCTGCTGCCGCTGCGGACGTTCCGTTCGCGGAACGTCTCCGGCGCCAACGCCGTCCAACTGCTCATGGTCTCCGGACTGTTCGGCTTCCAGATCCTGATCGCGCTCTACCTGCAGAACGTCCGCGGCTACGGCGCCGCCGCCACCGGCCTCGCGATGCTCCCCGCCGCACTCGCCATCGGCACCGTCTCGCTGGCGCTCTCCGCCCGTCTCAACGCCCGCTACGGCGAACGCCCGGTGCTGCTGACCGGTCTCGTCCTGCTGCTCGCCGCCCTCGCGCTGCTCACCCGGCTGCCCGCCGACGCGGACTACGTCCTCGACCTGCTCCCGACGATGCTGCTCGCGGCCGGCTTCGGCCTCGCGATCTCGGCCCTCACCGTGCTGGGGATGTCCGGCGCCGGGCCGGCCGACGCGGGCACCGCCTCCGGGCTCTTCAACACCACCCAGCAGGTCGGCGGCGCACTCGGCGTCGCCGTCCTCACCACCCTCGCCGGGCGCCCCTCGGACTCACCCGTCGGGGGCTTCCACGTCGCCTTCGCGGTGGCCGCCGGCCTGCTGGCGCTCGCCACGCTGCTCGCCGCACTGGTGTTCCGCCCCGCCGGGGCGGAGCGGTGACGATCCGTCAAACACCTTCGCCCCGAGGCCGGTTCGGCCGTCGGGGCGTTCGGTCCGGCGGATCTGCCGGTCCGTCCGGTCGTGGTTACGGCCAGACCAGGCAGTACAGCTGGTGGCCGGCCTCGTGCAGGCGGTTGGCGAAGTCCTGCCACTCGTGCAGCATGCTGTAGATCACGAAGGCGTCGCGCGGGCCCCGGCGGTCGGGCACGGTGGACCAGATGAAGGCCGCCGCGCCGAGCTCGGTCTCGTCGGCCTTGCGCAGCGGTTCGACGACGTTCTGCGGGAGCTGGACGACGGCGTAGTCGGGGTGCAGCACGACGAGTTCCAGCGGCGGGACCTGGTGCAGCGGGACGCCCTGGATGCCGGTGAGGACCATGGCGCTCATGGTCTCCGGCTTGATCTTGGTGGAGAGGTGCCCGTTGGGGGATCCGCTGGTCTCCATCAGGTCGCCGAGGCGCCCCAGCGAGCCCAGCTCGCCCGCGTCCAGGCCGAGTCCGCCCGGGCCGAGCGCGGTGGGGACTCTGGCGGCGGTCGCGCGGTCGGGTGCGCCGAAGTACTTGTACGTCACCCCCACGCGTCCCTCACCCCGCCTCTCGCCGCCGCGGCGACCGCGTCCCGTCCCCGCTCCCGTACCCCCGCGTGCGGCCTCGGCGGGCCTGCGGGAACCCCCCGCGGCCTCGTCGTAGCCGTCCTGCGCCTCGGACACTCGGACCATCCTCACCGGAATTCGCCGGAATCGACAGACCCCCGCACGCCCGGCGTCCCTCCGGACGTGCTCCTTACCCGTCATGCGCCGCCGTACCCACTCGCGGGCCCTACCCACTCGCGGAAGGCGGCAGTCCTCTCCACACCCCTGCACACAACCGGAGCGCCTGCGCACTCTGAGTGCACAGTCTGACTGGTCCGCACCGCGGAGCAGTCAGCGGCCCCGTCTCTACGGACAACCGTACAGACAACGGTGCCCGGATCATCGTTCCAGATGATCGGGTCCGACATGCAGAGGTCAAGGACACGATTTGAGACCATGTCTCCCGTGAGCTACCCCTACGAAGCCCCCCAGTCCCAGTCGCTGTTCGACCGCGCGTCGGTCGTCACGCCCGGCGGCGTCAACTCCCCGGTGCGCGCCTTCCGCGCGGTCGGCGGCACGCCGCGCTTCATGGTGTCCGGAACCGGCCCCTACCTCACCGACGCCGACGGCCGCGAGTACGTCGACCTGGTGTGCTCGTGGGGCCCGATGATCCTCGGCCACGCGCACCCCGCGGTGATCGACGCCGTGCAGGCGGCGGTCACCCGCGGCACGTCCTTCGGCACGCCCGGCCAGGGCGAGGTCGAGCTCGCCGAGGAGATCGTCGCGCGGATCGCCCCGGTCGAGCAGGTCCGGCTGGTCTCCTCGGGCACCGAGGCCACCATGTCCGCGATCCGGCTGGCCCGAGGCTTCACCGGCCGGGCGAAGGTCGTGAAGTTCGCGGGCTGCTACCACGGTCACGTGGACGCGCTGCTGGCCGCCGCCGGTTCCGGCGTCGCCACCTTCGGTCTGCCGGACACGCCGGGCGTCACCGGCGCCCAGGCCGGCGACACCATCGTGCTGCCCTACAACGACCTCGCCGCGGTCGAGCAGGCCTTCGCCGCGCACCCGGGCGAGATCGCCTGCGTGATCACCGAGGCCTCGCCCGGCAACATGGGCGTCGTCCCGCCGCTGCCCGGCTTCAACGCCGGCCTGGCCCGCCTCTGCCGCGACAACGGCGCGCTGTTCATCTCCGACGAGGTGATGACCGGCTTCCGCGTCTCCAAGGCCGGCTGGTACGGCCTGGAGGCCGCGCACGAGGGCTGGGCGCCGGACCTGCTCACCTTCGGCAAGGTCATGGGCGGCGGCTTCCCGGCCGCGGCCTTCGGAGGCCGCGCCGACGTGATGGCGCACCTGGCCCCGGCCGGCCCGGTCTACCAGGCCGGCACCCTCTCCGGTAACCCGGTCGCCACCGCCGCCGGCCTCGCCCAGCTGCGCGGCTGCACCGACGAGGTCTACGCGACGGTGGACCGGGTCGCCGCCGAGGTCTCCGGCCTGGTCACCGAGGCGCTCGCCAAGGAGGGCGTGGCGCACCGGCTGCAGACCGCCGGGAACATGTTCTCGGTGTTCTTCACCGAGGCGGCGGTCACCAACTACGACGAGGCCAGGACCCAGGAGGCGTACCGTTTCACCGCTTTCTTCCACGCGATGCTCGCCGAGGGCGTCTACCTGCCGCCGTCCGCCTTCGAGTCCTGGTTCGTCTCGGCGTCCCACGACGAGCGGGCGATCGAGCGGATCGCCGCCGCCCTGCCGGCCGCCGCGCGCGCGGCCGCCGCGGCCACGGCCTAGTCCATCCCGAGCCCCAGGAGTCTTGAGAAGTGAGTGCCGAAGAGATCACCGTCGTCCACCTGATGCGGCACGGTGAGGTGCACAACCCGGAGGGCGTCCTGTACGGCCGCCTGCCGGACTACCACCTGTCCGAGCTGGGCCGGCGGATGGCCGACCGGGTCGCCGAGGACCTGGCCGGACGGGACATCACCCACGTGGTGGCGTCCCCGCTGGAGCGGGCGCAGGAGACCGCCGAGCCGATCGCCAAGGCGCACGGCCTGGAGGTCGCGGCGGACGCGCGGCTGATCGAGGCGGAGAACATCTTCGAGGGCAAGACCTTCGGCGTCGGTGACGGCTCGCTGCGCAACCCGGGCTACTGGAAGTACCTCACCAACCCGTTCAAGCCCTCCTGGGGCGAGCCGTACCTCGACCAGGTCGTGCGGATGATGGGCGCGCTCGGCGCCGCCCGGGACGCCGCCCGCGGGCACGAGGCGGTCTGCGTCAGCCACCAGCTGCCGATCTGGATCGTCCGCTCCTTCGTCGAGCGCCGCCGGCTCTGGCACGACCCGCGCAACCGGCAGTGCTCGCTGGCCTCGCTGACCAGCTTCACCTTCGAGGGCGACAAGATCGTCTCGGTCGGCTACCGCGAGCCGGCTCGCGACCTGCTGCCCGCGCACCTGGTGGGCAAGGGACGCAAGGGCGACAAGCCGGTGGGCAAGAGCTTCGGCGCCTGAGGCCCCGGGGCCCCGAGGACGACGCGCCCGAGGGCCCGTTCGAGACTCGCCCGAACGTCCTGTAAGCGGGGAGTAAGTAGGGGGCCCGGCCGCCCCAAGATCACTGGGCGACCGGGCCTCGCCGCAGGTCAGAGGGGGTGCGACGCGCAAGGCAGGACCCCCCCGAACCTGCCCGGGACTCCATGCGAAACTTTTCACATGTCTGCCATGGCGCGCCCCCGTCCCCGTGTCGCCGCAGCCGCCGCCGCTACCGCCGCCGCCGCTGCGCTCGTCCTCACCGGCTGCTCCTCGTCGGGTTCGTCGAGCAGCGGTGACGGGCAGCTCGGGTTCGTGACCGTCAAGGGCACCAACATCTCCAAGGCGGAGGCCGGCCACCGCGAGGACGCGCCGGACATCGCGGGGGAGACCCTGGAGGGCAACCAGGTCAAGCTCTCGGACTACCGCGGCAAGGTCGTCGTGCTGAACGTCTGGGGCTCCTGGTGCGGGCCGTGCCGGGGCGAGGCGGACGACCTGGAGCGGGTCTGGCAGAAGTACAAGGACCAGGGGGTCCAGTTCCTCGGCGTCAACACGCGCGACACCGAGAAGGCCAACGCCGTCCGCTTCGAGCAGGAGAAGGGCGTCACCTACCCGAGCATCTTCGACCCGGCCGGCACCCAGCTGCTCAAGTTCCCCAAGGGCAGCCTCAACCCGCAGTCGATCCCGACCACGCTGATCATCGACCGGGACGGCAGGCTCGCCGCCCGCGCCGTCGGCGGCACGGTCGACGACGCCCTCGAGTCGATGCTCCAGCCGGTGGTCGCGGAGCCGAAGCAGTGAGCGCGGAGGCCGCTGGCACCGTCCTGCGGCTCGCCGACAACACAGGGACGCTCCAGAGCGGGGCGCTCCTGATGGCCGCGCCGATCGCGCTGGTGGCGGGGCTGGTCTCGTTCTTCTCGCCGTGCGTGCTGCCGCTCGTCCCCGGCTACCTCTCGTACGTCACCGGCTTCTCGGCCGCCGACCTCGCGGACGCCCGCGGCGCACGGCGCGGCCGGATGCTGCTGGGCGCGACGCTGTTCATCCTCGGTTTCACCGCGGTCTTCGTCTCCGGAGGCGCGCTGTTCGGCCAGTTCGGCGACACCCTGCAGAACCACAAGCGGGTCATCTCGATCGTGCTCGGGGTGCTGACGATCGTGATGGGCCTCGCCTTCATGGGCCTCGTCCCCGGCCTGAGCATGCGCGAGGTGCGTTCGCACCGCCGCCCGGCGGTCGGCCTGCTGGGTGCCCCGATGCTGGGCGTGGTTTTCGGCGTCGGCTGGACGCCCTGCCTCGGCCCGACCCTGGCGACCGTCCAGAACCTGGCCCTGAACCAGGCCGACGCGGCGCGTGGCGCCCTGCTGATGACGTTCTACTGCCTGGGCCTCGGCGTACCGTTCGTCGTGGCCGCAGTGGCCTTCCGACGGGCACTGGGCGCCTTCGGCTGGGTCAAGCGGCACTATCCACTGGTCATGCGGATCGGCGGCGGCATGCTCGTCGCGGTCGGTCTGCTGCTCGTCACCGGGGTCTGGGACTCGTGGGTGACCGAACTGCAGTACCGCACCGCCGACTTCTCGATCGGAATCTGACCGTGAGCAACACCACGACCGACACCGAGCAGCCGCCCCCGGCGCCGGCCGACGCGGAGGCCGAGCGGCTCAGCACCGCCCCGGTCGAGTCCGACGGCCCGGCCGGCATAGGGGTGCTCGGCTGGCTGCGCTGGATGTGGCGCCAGCTGACCTCGATGCGGGTCGCCCTGATCCTGCTCTTCCTGCTGTCGCTGGCCGCCATCCCGGGCTCGCTGATCCCGCAGAACGGCCAGAACCAGTTCAAGGTCGAGACGTGGAAGACGCACCACACCACGGTCGCCCCGATCTACGAGAAGCTCCAGCTGTTCGACGTCTACAGCTCGGTCTGGTTCTCGGCGATCTACATTCTGCTGTTCGTCTCGCTGGCCGGCTGCATCGTGCCGCGCACCTGGCAGTTCGTCGGCGTGCTGCGGGCCCAGCCGCCGGCGGCGCCGCGCAACCTGACCCGGATGCCGGTGTACGCGGCCTGGCGCACCGGGGCGGACGCCGACGTCGTCAGCGCCGCCGCGCACCGCCTGCTGCGCCGGCGCCGGTTCCGGGCGCACCTCGCCGGCGGCGCGGTGGCCGCCGAGAAGGGCTACCTCCGCGAGGTCGGCAACCTGCTGTTCCACCTGTCGCTGTTCGCGCTGCTCGGCGGCTTCGCCTGGGCGAGCCTGGCCAGTGGCACCGGCGGCAAGCTGATGGTCGAGGGCGACGGTTACTCCAACACCATCACCCAGCTCGACGACTTCACCGGCTCGGCCTTCTACACCAGTGACGACCTGGACCCCTTCTTCCTCAAGCTGAAGGGCTTCACGGCCAAGTTCCAGGACCAGGGCGACCAGATCGGCGCGGCACGGCAGTTCACCGCGAACGTCGAGTACTACGCGGGCGACGACGCCACGAAGCTCAAGCAGGGCACGATCGAGGTCAACCACCCGCTGGAGATCGGCGGTTCGAAGGTCTACCTGATCGGCCACGGCTACGCCCCGGTCATCACCGTGCGCAACGCCAAGGGCGAGGTCGTCTACACGGGCGCGACGGCGTTCCTGCCGCAGGACGCCAACATGACGTCGACCGGCGTCGTGAAGGTCTCCGACTACGGCGCGGGCCCCGACGGCCGGAAGACCCAGCTGGGCTTCTCCGGCTTCTTCCTGCCGACCGCCCCGCTGAGCTTCGAGGGCACCGGCCCGATCTCGCTCTTCCCCGGTGACGCCGCGCCGGAGCTGGTCCTGAACGCCTTCCGCGGCGACCTGGGCACCGACTCGGGCCTGCCCCAGAACGTGTACGAGCTGAACACCAAGAACATGAAGCAGCTGATGCTCGACGACCAGCCGGCCAAGGCGCTGCTGAAGCCCGGCCAGGGCTGGACCCTCCCGGACGGCTACGGCAGCGTCACGTTCGAGGGCTACAAGCAGTGGGCCAGCTTCAACGTCTCGCACCGCCCGGGCAACTCGATCGCCCTGACCGGCGCGGTCCTGGCGATCCTCGGCCTGATCGGCTCGCTGTTCGTGCAGCGCCGCCGGATCTGGGTGCGGGCGGTCGCCCTGCCGGAGGGCGGCACCCTGGTCGAGCTGGCCGGCCTGGCCCGCAGCGAGTCGGCGAAGATCGCCGAGGAGCTGGCCGAACTCGCGGTGGACCTCCAGGACGACGCCCCGGCGTCCGAGGAGGACGAGGACGACGAACCCGACCGGGAACCGGAAGCACCCGCGGACCCCACAGCCCCTGCCGACCAGAACTCCAAGGAGTAGACGGTGCATCTCGCCTCGGGGGTCGACCCACAGCTGGCCGACCTCTCCAACAAGCTGATCTATTCGGCGATGGCGGTCTACACGATCGCCATGTTCGCCCACATGTTCGAGTGGACGTTCGGCAGCAAGGGTGCCGTCGCCGTCCGCTCGAAGGAGCAGTCGGGCAGCCTGGCCGAGACCGTCGCCGCGGCGGGGAACCAGACGGCCAAGGCCGCGAAGAAGGTCACCGTCACCGTGGCCGGCGCGGGCGGCGGCACCACCACGCTCACCCGCACCGCCCTGGCGGGCGAGGGCGCCACGGTGGTCACCAGCGGCCGCGGCGACGACGAGGTGGACGGCCCCGGCGCGGCCGGCAGCAGCGAGAAGGCCGACATGGCCGGCCGCATCGCGGTCTCGCTGACCGTCCTGGCGGCGCTGCTGCACGTGGGCGGCGTGGTCACCCGCGGCCTGTCGGTGTCCCGCTGGCCGTGGGGCAACATGTACGAGTTCTCCTGCGCGTTCGCGCTGGCCATGACGGCCGCGTACCTGGTCCTGCTGGCGGCGAAGAGGAACGTGCGCTGGCTCGGCCTGCCGGTCACCGTCGCGGTGCTGCTGACGCTCGGCATCGCCACCACCGTGCTCTACACGGACTCCGAGCAGCTCGTCCCCGCGCTGCACTCGTACTGGCTGGCGATCCACGTCTCCACCGCGATCTTCTGCGGCGGTGCCTTCTACGCGGCCTTCATCGCCACGCTGCTGTACCTGTTCCAGGACTCCTACCACCGCCGGGTCGAGGCCGGGCTGTACGAGTACCTGAAGCCGGGCGCCGCCCGCACGGCCGGCAAGCAGCAGAGCGACGTCCGCACCGGCCTGGCCCGCGTCCGGGTCTCGGTCTGCAACCGCCTGCCCGCCGCGTCGACGCTCGACAAGCTGTCGTACCGGATCAACGCCCTGGTCTTCCCGCTGTGGACCTTCACCATCATCGCGGGCGCGATCTGGGCCGAGGCGGCCTGGGGCAAGTACTGGGAGTGGGACCCGAAGGAGACCTGGTCGTTCATCACGTGGGTGGCCTACGCCTGCTACCTGCACGCCCGTGCGACGGCCGGCTGGAAGGGCCGCAAGGCGGCCTACCTGGCGCTGGCGGCCTTCGCCTGCTGGCTCTTCAACTACTACGGCGTGAACATCTTCGTCACCGGCAAGCACTCGTACGCGGGTATCTGACCGGAGCGGAACACACCCACCGGCCCGGCGCTCCACGGTTGGAAGCCGGGCCGAGGTGCGACAGGGGTAGTTCGTGCCGGCCGCCCAGTGCCGGTACGGGGAGGAACTGAGGAGGAAATCGCGCAATGGAGTGCGACGAGGTCATGCTGACCGTCCGAATCACCGCCGCAGAGCGCACACTGCTCCGTCGGCTCGCCCAGGGACACCGCAGCGACGTGTCCGAAGTGGTCGCCGACGGGCTGCTGGACATCATCCCCACGATCAGCTCGCCGTCCGACGCCTACCGGCTGCTGGGCGCCCTCACGGCGCCCGCGCCGTGCGCGCTGACGGTCTGGCTGCCGACCGCGCTGGCCGACCTGCTGGTGCCGGGCGCGGCGAGACTGGCCCAGGTGACGGGCATCCGGGTCGAGTCGGCCAGTGCCATGCTGGGCGCCGCACTGCGGCTCTGGCTGGCCCAGGACCCGGTCCGGCTGGCCGCCAACCTGAGCGTGATGCACGCCGGCCGCCCGTCCGCGCTCGTCGCGGCGTAGGGCGGCGGGCTCAGCAGGCCAGCGGCAGCCCGGTGCCGCCGAGGTCCGGCGCGGTGGGGCGGCCGTCGAAGCCGTCCCGCCGGGCCGAGGGGACGCACGGGCCGTCCGCCGGGCCGCTCAGCGGGCCGTCCAGCGGCTCGGTGAGCAGCCGGCAGTCCGCCGCCGTCCGGCCGTCCTGGATCAGCAGGACCCGGACGGGCACCCGGCGGCCGTCCGGCGCCCCCTCGCGGACGGCGCGGACGAGGCAGGGCCGGTCCAGCTCGATGTAGCGGTCGAACGAGGACACCAGCTCGACCGGGGCGACCGGTTCGGGGTGCCGGAGCCGCTGGGCGGCCTGCCGGGCGGCCTCCAGCACCAGCATCCCGGGCACGTGGTCGAGCGTGTGGTCGAACAGCACCGGGTGCGCGGCGTCCGTCCGCAGCACCCAGCTGTCGGGCAGCAGGGTCGGGCTGAGCACGACGTCGGAGGGGTGCGAGCGGCCGACCAGTTCGGGAGTGGTGGGCGGGCCGGGGCGGACGGGCGCGACGCCGCGCCGCGCCGGGCCGCGCAGCCGCGCGTAGGAGGCGGGGGAGATCACCCGCAGCTGCCCCGAGCCGCGCCCGACCGTCCGGCCGCCCCGGGTGATCTCGGCGTGCATCCGCAGGGAGGCGAGCCGGCCGCCGCGCATCCGGACGTCCTCGCAGACGGCGTCGAGCATCAGCGAGGCGGGTTCGGCGGTGACGGCGAGGCCGGCCAGCCCGGCCGCGCCGAGCGAGTAGTCGAGGTCGTCCATCGCGAAGTGGTGGCCCTTGGGCACGCCGAAGCCCACGTGCCCGATCAGCAGCCCGGCCTGCCGGACGGTCTCGGCCATCAGCACCGGGTCGTGGTGGCGGTCGCCGAGCAGCCGGTAGAAGCCGTGCATCCGGGGCCACTGGGCGCCGATCCGGAACTCGTACGGGCCGGCCGCCTGCCAGCCGGTGAGGAACACCTCGGACACCGAGGTGCGGTGGACGAGGTGGCGGGAGACGGTCCGTTCGTGGAAGTCGTAGCCGGTGGCGGGGTGGGCGTAGGGGTCGCGGGCATCCGGCTCTACGATCAGTGGCATGACGGTCCCCACTCCAGGGTGTCGGTCGAGCGGCCGGTGCGGACGCTTGGCAAGCAAAACATACAGACCACCCGGTTTGTGAGTCGCGTTCGGGGTCGCCCCCGTCGGGCGGCCCGACGGGGCCACGCTACCGGGCCTCTGGACTGCGGTAATGCCTGGCGTCCGGCACCCAGG
Organism: Kitasatospora sp. NPDC048722; assembly: GCF_040650235.1. Classification (NCBI taxonomy): domain Bacteria; kingdom Bacillati; phylum Actinomycetota; class Actinomycetes; order Kitasatosporales; family Streptomycetaceae; genus Kitasatospora; species Kitasatospora sp. NPDC048722. The sequence goes on along the minus strand of NZ_JBEZGX010000019.1, from coordinate 41,763 downwards.
ACCTTGGGCGGGGGTGCCTCCCCGCTGGACGGCGGGGTTGGCCGAGGCGGTAGATTAGATACCAACCATGCGGTTTAGGTCACGTCCGTCCGCATGCGAGGCGTCGCACCCCACCTCGGCGGCGCCCTGACACCAGCCGGGCGGCGGGGGCCGCGGCCGGTCTAGTCCGGAGGGGCCTCAGTGGTCAAGCAGGAACGCGCGGGGCGGACCAGGCAGGCCGTGCTGCTCGCCGCGGCGAGCACGTTCGCGGACGTGGGCTTCGAGTCGGCGAGCCTGGTCGACATCAGCCGCCGGGCCGGCGTCAGCAAGGGCGCCCTGTACTTCCACTTCGTCTCCAAGCAGGCCCTCGCCGACGGCGTGCGCGCCGCGGCGGGCCGGGAGATCGGCTCGGCCGCGCTGCGCGCCCTGCGCGCCGGCGGGCCCGCCGTCCAGGACCTCGTCGACCTCTCGCACGAACTCGCCCGGTTGCTGCGCGAGGACGTGGTGGTCCGGGCCGGCGTCCAGCTCGGCCGGGCCGGTCACGGTCCGCGCCGGGAGCACGGCGACCCGTCCGGCTCGGGCGCGGCCTGGCGCAGCTTCACCGCCGTCGTCCACCGCCTGCTCGGCCGCGCCGCCGAGGCCGGCGAACTGCGCCCCGGCATCGACCGCTGGGCCGCCGCCGAACTGCTCACGACGCTCGCGGCCGGCCTGGTCCTGCTCGCCGCCGAGGACACCGCCCGGCTCGGCCCGGAGGCCGTCCGCGGGACCTGGGCGGCCGCGCTGCCCGCCCTGGTGGACGCCGGCCGCTGCGCCGCCTACCGGCTCTGACACCGGCCGGCCTCGGGGCCCGGCGGGCCTCCGGACGCGTCAGGAAACGGCCGGGACGCGCTCGACGACGCTCAGCCTGGCCAGCGCGTGCGGCTGGACGAGACCGGGCAGCAGCAGCGTCCAGAGGTCGGCGATCCGTTCGATGAGGTCCTGCCGGTCGGTCAGCACCTGGGAGCTCAGCTGGATGCCGGTGACGGCCCCCTGCATCACCAGGGCCGCGCCGCGCAGGTCGATCCCCGGGTGCAGCTCCCCGGCCTCCTGCGCGCGCTCCAGCAACTCCCGCGTCGCGTCCGACCAGCCCTGGTAGGCCGCGACCTGGGGCTGGGTGAAGCTGCCGTGCTCGATCGTCAGACGGATGCTGCCGCGCACCAGGACGTCGTCCTGGAGGGCGCGGGCGAACGCGTACGACAGGTCGATCACGGTCTGCATCGGGCTGTCGGAGGACGGCTCCCAGGTGGCCAGCCACGCACTCTGGCCCTCCAGGATGACGGCGAGCGCCAGCTCCTCCTTGGAGCGGAAGTGGAAGTACAGCGCGCCCTTGGTGACGCCGGCCCGCTCCAGGATGTCCGACATCGTGGCGGCGGCGTAGCCGCGCTCGTCGAACACCTCGGCCGCCGCGAGGAGTACCGCCTGGCGGGTCGCCAGTGCGCGGGCCTGCCTGGCCATCGCAGCCTCCCTGGATAGTTCTGGTACCTCGGCAGCGGCCGATCCTATGGGGGCCGACGGGCGGGCGGGCCGCATACCGTCCAGTAGGTATCCTACCGAGCCGCTCGCGGCCCGGTCCGGGGCTGCCTCGGGGCCGCCCGGTCGGGCGGGTGCGAACGGCGGAACCGCGACGGCCGGCCACCCGGTGGGGTGGCCGGCCGTCGGAGGATTCCCGGGCCGTCAGGCGGCCTGCTGCCAGCTGACCGGCGAGTAGTAGGCCGGGCGGCGCTCCAGGCGCTGCCAGTTGGCGATCGGCTCGACCGGCGCGGCGGCGGCGGCCTGCTGAGCGGCGGCGGCGCGCGCCATCAGGACGGCCGTGAGGGCGGCCAGCTCCTCGTCGGAGAGGGAGCCGCGGACGATGCGGACGAGGGGTTCGGCGGAAGCGGTCATGGTGTGTGGTTTCTCCCCCGGGCTGTGGTGTGTGGTCTCGCTCGGTGCCGTGTGCCGCGGGGGCGCACGGTCTTCCGGGTGCTGCTGCGACGCGGTGGCCCGCGACCGCTACATCGGCGGGTTGCCGTGCTTGCGGCTGGGCAGGTCGGCGTGCTTGGTGCGGAGCATGGCGAGCGCCGAGGCGAGCACCTCACGGGTCTCGGCGGGGTCGATGACGTCGTCCACGAGGCCGCGCTCGGCCGCGTAGTACGGGTGCATCAGCTCGTTCTTGTATTCCTTGATCTTCTGGGCGCGCATGGCGTCCGGGTCCTCGGCGCCGTTGATGTCGCGGCGGAAGATCACGTTGGCGGCGCCCTCGGCGCCCATGACGGCGATCTCGTTGGTCGGCCAGGCGTAGGTGAGGTCGGCGCCGATGGACTGGGAGTCCATCACGATGTAGGCGCCGCCGTACGCCTTGCGCAGGATCAGCGAGATCCGCGGGACGGTGGCGTTGCAGTAGGCGTACAGCAGCTTGGCGCCGTGGCGGATGATGCCGCCGTGCTCCTGGTCGACGCCGGGCAGGAAGCCCGGGACGTCCAGCAGGGTGACCAGAGGGATGTTGAACGCGTCGCACATCTGGACGAAGCGCGCGGCCTTCTCGCTGGCGTTGATGTCGAGGACGCCGGCCAGCGACTGCGGCTGGTTGGCGATGATGCCGACCACGTGGCCGTCGACCCGGGCCAGGACGCACAGGACGTTGGTCGCCCAGCGCTCGTGGACCTCCAGGTACTCGCCGTGGTCGACGATCTCCTCGATGACCTTGCGCATGTCGTACGGGCGGTTGCCGTCCGCCGGCACCAGGTCGAGCAGGCTGTCGTTGCGGCGCGCGACCGGGTCCTCGCTGAGGACGGACGGCGGCATCTCGCGGTTGTTCTGCGGCAGCAGCGACAGGAGGTAGCGGACCTCCTCGATGCACGACTGCTCGTCGTCGTAGATGAAGTGCGCCACGCCGGACACGCCCGCGTGGACGTCGGCGCCGCCGAGGCCGTTCTGGCTGATCTTCTCGCCGGTCACGGCCTGGACGACGTCCGGGCCGGTGATGAACATCTGCGAGGTCTCGCGGACCATGAAGACGAAGTCGGTCAGTGCGGGCGAGTACGCGGCGCCGCCGGCGCACGGGCCGAGCATGACGGAGATCTGCGGGATGACGCCCGAGGCCTTGGTGTTGCGCTGGAAGATGCCGCCGTAGCCGGCGAGGGCGGTGACGCCCTCCTGGATGCGGGCGCCGGCGCCGTCGTTCAGGGAGACCAGGGGCGCGCCGGCCGCGATGGCCATGTCCATGATCTTGTGGATCTTCTGCGCGTGGGCCTCGCCCAGGGCGCCGCCGAAGATCCGGAAGTCGTGCGCGTAGGTGAAGACCGTCCGGCCGTGGACGGTGCCCCAGCCGACCACGACGCCGTCGGTGTGCGGCTTCTTGGCCTCCAGGCCGAAGCCGGAGGCGCGGTGCCGGCGCAGCGGCTCCACCTCGTGGAAGGAGCCCTCGTCCAGGAGCAGGTCGATGCGCTCGCGGGCGGTCAGCTTGCCCTTCGCGTGCTGGGCCTCGGTGGCCTTCTCGCTCGGGCCGCGCCGGACCTTCTCGCGCAGTTCGTGCAGCTCGGCGACCCGACCTCGGGCGTCGGCCGGAATCTCCGGGGTCTCGCCGCCGACCGGCGCCTCATGCACAACCGTCATCTCGAACCACTCCAAGGGTGAGGGAACTGTCCGACAGCCAACGTCTGCTGTGCCCCCGGCTGCGAATCACTTTCTTCACTTATGACTGTACGAGGGGCCGTGCGCTGGTTTCGGCGTCGATTCCGTACAAGGTCGGGAGCGTTTGGCTGTCAGGCCTGCACAGAAGCGACCTGGCCTCACCCGCTGCGCTCGGTGTCCGTTCGAATACCAGGGGTTGTCGGACAGGTGATGGTCCGATGATCTGAGCATGAAGGAAAGCGCAGGTCAGGGCCGTCACCCAGGAGCGTAGGCGAGCCGACTGGGGCCCCGCTCAAGCGCCGCTAAAGTCTGGTGGGGCGACCGGGGGAAGTCATGGTAGGGGGGCCGAAGTCGTAGGGAAGCGCCAAAAACGCCACAGCCCACCCGACGCGTGCCGGGTGGGCTGTCCGAGCGATCCCGGAACGGGCCGGGTCAGCCCTTGGAACCGTCCTCCGGTTCGTCCTTTCCGCGCAGCTCCCGCTCGCGGCGGCGCAGGTCCGCCTCCCACTGCCTGAGCATGTCCTCGTGCCCCCTGTCGTCCTTCTTCAAGGATGCGAGGAACTCCGGGTCGTCGTCCGGCGCGAGCGGACGGCCGCCGCGCGGGCCCGCGTGCTCCGGACGGCCGGAGGCCGGCCAGCCGCCGGCGATCCGCGCGCCGCCGCGCTGCTTGCCCGCCACGAGCCAGGCGATCGAGCCGACCAGCGGGAACAGCAGCACGATGATCACCCACACCACCTTCGGCAGGTGCTTCACCTCGTCCTCGGGCGTGGTCAGGCAGTCGATGAAGGCCCACACCCACAGTGCGAGCGGAACGACGAAGGTCAGGATCCTGAGCACGGCGGTGATCTCCCCCGGCGACGGCGACTGTGGCGGGCTGCGTCCTGGTGCCCTCCCCGGGGGCCCTTGACGAAGCCAGGCTATCGGGTGGCGGATACTGACTGGCATGGCATACGACGATCTCCGCTCGTTTCTCCGGGCCCTCGACCGCGAGGGCGACCTCAAGCGCATCAAGGCGGAGGTGGACCCGCACCTGGAGATCGGCGAGATCGTCGACCGTGTGCAGAAGGCCAAGGGCCCGGCGCTGCTGTTCGAGAACGTCAAGGGCTCGTCGATGCCGCTCGCGATGAACGTCTTCGGCACCGAGCGGCGCCTGGCCAAGGCGCTCGGCCTCAAGGGTCCGGACGACATCTCCGAGAAGATCGCCGGCCTGCTCAAGCCCGAACTGCCGCAGGGCTTCACCGGCTTCCGGGACGCCTTCGGCAAGCTCGCCTCGATGGCGCACGTCCCGCCGCGGCACGTGAAGGACGCCCCGGTGCAGGAGGTCGTGCTCACCGGCGACGACGTCAACCTGGACGAGCTGCCCGCGCTCTTCACCTGGCCGATGGACGGCGGTTCCTTCTTCAACCTGGGCCTCACCCACACCAAGGACCCGGACACCGGCATCCGCAACCTCGGCCTCTACCGGCTCCAGCGGCACGACCGCCGGACGATCGGCATGCACTGGCAGATCCACAAGGACAGCCGCAACCACTACGCGGTGGCCGCCAAGCGCGGCGAGCGGCTGCCGGTCGCGATCGCCTTCGGCTGTCCGCCGGCCGTCACCTACGCGGCCACCGCGCCGCTGCCGGGGGACATCGACGAGTACCTGTTCGCCGGGTTCGTCGCCGGTGAGCGCGTGCGGATGGTCGACTGCAAGACCGTCCCGCTCCAGGTGCCGGCCGACGCCGAGGTCGTGCTGGAGGGCTGGCTGGAGCCCGGCGAGATGCTCCCCGAGGGGCCGTTCGGCGACCACACCGGCTTCTACACGCCGCAGGAGCCGTTCCCGGCGCTGACGATCGACTGCGTGACGATGCGCCGCCGACCGGTCCTGCAGTCCATCGTGGTCGGCCGCCCGCCGACCGAGGACGGCCCGCTGGGCAAGTTCACCGAGCGGTTCTTCCTGCCGCTGCTGAAGATCATCATCCCGGACATCGTCGACTACGACCTGCCCGAGGCCGGCGGCTTCCACAACTGCGTGATCGTCTCGATCGACAAGAAGTACCCCAAGCACGCCCAGAAGACGATGCACGCGATCTGGGGCGCGCACATGATGTCGCTGACCAAGCTGATCATCGTGGTGGACGCGGACTGCGACGTGCACGACTACCAGGAGGTCGCCTGGCGGGCCTTCGGGAACGTCGACTACAGCCGCGACCTGACGGTCGTCGAGGGCCCGGTCGACCACCTCGACCACGCCTCCTACCAGCAGTTCTGGGGCGGCAAGGCGGGCATCGACGCGACCCGCAAGCTCCCCGAGGAGGGCTACACCCGCGACGGCGGCTGGCCGGAGATGGTCTCCTCGGACCCGGCCACGGCCGCCCTGGTGTCGCGTCGGTGGAAGGAGTACGGGCTGTGAGCACGGGAGTCGGTGCGCTCGGCAACGGAGGGCAGGGCGAATCCCCCCGCACCCGCGGGGGCGTGTCGGCCTTCCTGCGTCTCGTGATGATCGAGCACTCGGTCTTCGCTCTCCCCTTCGCCTACATCGCCGCGCTGACGGCCATGTTCCTCGCCGACAAGCGGGTGCACTGGGGCCAGCTGTTCGTCGTCACGGTCTGCATGGTCGGCCTGCGGACCTTCGCGATGGCCGCCAACCGGATCATCGACCGCGAGATCGACGCCCGGAACCCGCGCACCGCGGGGCGCGAACTCGTCACCGGTGCCGTCTCCTTGAAGACGGCGTACACCGGCTCGGCGGTCGCCCTGGTGGTGTTCCTGGGCGCGGCGGCCATGCTGAACCCCCTGTGCCTGGCGCTCGCGCCGGTGGCCGTCGTGCCGATGGTCGTCTACCCGTACGGCAAGCGGTTCACCGACTTCCCGCAGGCGATCCTCGGACTGGCGCAGGCGATGGGCCCGGTGGGCGCCTGGCTCGCGGTGACCGGCAGCTGGTCCTGGGAGGCCGTCGTGCTCGGCACGGCGGTCGGGATCTGGATCGGCGGGTTCGACCTCATCTACGCCTGCCAGGACGTGCAGTCCGACCGGCACGGCGGCGTGCGCTCGGTGCCGGCCCGCTTCGGCATCCCCGCGGCCATCCGGGGCGCCCGCGCCTGCCACCTCGTCACCACGGCCCTGCTGGCCTGGTTCGGCGTCCTCACCGGCGCCGGCGTCGCGTTCTGGATCGGCCTGCTCGTCGTGGCCGGCGCGTTCGTCTACGAGCACACCATCGTGCGGCCGAACGACCTGTCCAAGCTCAACCGAGCGTTCTTCCAGACCAACGGCTTCGTCGGCATCTCGCTGTTCTTCTTCGCCCTGATGGACCTGATCCTCCGGGGCCTCGGGGTCTGATGCCGCGGCCCCGCCGGGCCGCTCAGCGGAACAGGGCCGCGTGGTCGGCGGCCCAGCTGCGCAGGCTGCGCGGCGGGCGGCCGGTGATGTCCTCGACCGTGCTGGTGACCGGCTCGGGGTCGCCGACGCGGGCGTGGATGAAGTCGAGGGCGCGGTCGACGACGGTCGGGGGCCAGCCGGCGGTGAGCATCCGCAGGCGGGCGGTGTCGCGGGGGAGCTCCTCCCAGCGGGCCGGGAGGCCGACCGCCTCGCCGATGATCCGGACCTGCTCCTCCTGGCTGGGGGATTCCGGGCCGGTGAGCACGTACCTGGCGCCCTCGTGGCCGTCCTCGGTGAGGGCCCGCACCGCGACGGCCGCGATGTCCCGTTCGTCGACCAGGTTGAGCCCGGCCCCGCCGCCGAAGCCGCGGACGGCGGCGTCGGTGCGGATCTCCTCGGCCCAGCGCAGGGTGTTGGCGGTGAAGCCGTGCGGGCGCAGGAAGGTGTACCGGACGCCGCTGCCGGCGATCAGCGCCTCGATCGCGGCGTCCGGACGGCCCGGCGACTCGGGCCCTCGGCCGGGCACGTCCCGGACGGCGGCGGAGGAGAGGAAGACCATCCGGCGGACGTGCCGCGCCATCGCCGAGACGGCGGCCGCGGCGCCGTCGGCCGTCGGGTGGGGCCAGATCAGGAAGGCGGCGCCGGCGCCGGTGGCGGCGGCTTCGAGACTGTCCGGGTCGAGCAGGTCGCCCTGGACGTACCTGGGCTGCCGGGCCAGGTCCGGGTGGCGGGTGAGTGCGCGGACACGCACTCCGGAGGCGAGCAGCTGCAGGGTGACGTGCCGGCCGACGGTTCCGGTGGCGCCCACGACGAGTATTTCCGGCGCTCCGTCGATTCGCTCCTGTGTCATGCCCCGACGGTATGCGGCGAAGATGGGGCGCCCCATGCGCGCGGATCTCCGGTTCATGCGCGATCGTCTACCGCCGTGCGCCCTTCGGACCGGCGCCCCGGGCACGGCCGCGGCCGTGCCCGCGCCTCTCGCGTATGGACGCGTGGTGACGCACGGCGTCCGGCGCGCGCCTCCCGTGCGACTTCGAGCCCCTCGGCGCCGCCTCCGTCGGCCGGCCGGTCAGGCCGGCGCCCGGCCCGCGGCCCGACCTGGAGGCCCTCGCGGCGATCCGCCGGAGCAGCTCGCGGACACCGTGCGGGCGGTCGCGCCGCCCCGAGCTCCGAACCGCCCGTCCGGCGGCGAGGATCGGCCCCGGACGCAAGGACCGGAGGACGGAGAAGGGCGTGATCGGCAAACTGCAGTGCCTGGTGCTCGACCGCCCGGAGCCGGCCGCGCTGGCCCGCTTCTACACGGGCCTGCTGGGCGGCGAGGTCGACCGGCCGGATCCGCGCTGGGCGCTCGGCGACGACTGGTCCACGCTGCACCTGGACGGCGGTGCGGTGCTCTGCTTCCAGCGCGCCGCCGACCACCGCCCGCCTCGCCGGCCGGATCCGGAGCACCCCCAGCAGGCGCACCTGGACGTCGACGTCGAGGACCTGGACGCCGCCGAGCGCGCGGTGCTCGTACTCGGTGCCGTCCGTCTGCGCGACGCCGGCGGCTGGCGGATCTTCGCGGACCCGGCAGGACATCCGGTGTGCCTGGTCCGCAGTTGATGCACCGTCAAGGGCTCTGACCTGTGAGGTCCTTTGCGATGGATCAGGCGAGCGTCAGCCGGTCGCCCACGCGCAGCCGGCCCGGCGCGGCGACCTCCGCGAGGGCGTCGAGCCGGCCGTCGTGGGCGGCCACGACGGCCTTGAGCAGCTCCGGCGCGTGCGGGAGCCCCGGCTGGGCGGCGGAGGTCATGGCGCAGCGCTCGCTGGAGCGGACGAAGGCGAGCCGGGCGCCGTCCGGGGCTTCGGTGCGGCCTTCGCGGCCGAACCAGGTGTCCTCGACGAACGGCGGGGTGCCCGGCGGGGTGCGCAGCACGACGTTGGGCCGGAACCGGCGTTCGTCGACGACGGTGAGCGGGGCGGCCTCGCGGGCCCAGTCGAGGGTGGCGGTGGTGACCACGCTCACCGGCAGCTGGTCGAAGTGCGAAACGCCGTCCTCCCGGGCGAGTTCGACGTCCTCGCGCTGGAGGTAGGCGCGCAGGAAGGCGGTCGGGTCGGCGACCGGGCGGCCGAGCGGGTCGAACAGCTCGGGGCCGTCGAGCCGGTGGCCGAGTCTGGCGGAGAGCCGGAGCAGGCCGTCCATCCGCCGGAAACGGCGGGTGTTCTTGCCCGAGCCGAACCGGCCGGCCGCGTCGCGGACGGCGTAGAGGCGGTCGCCGGCCAGGCCGCGCCGCTCCACCCCGACGGAGTCGAGCCGCTCGCCGCCGGTGGACTTCACGGGGTAGCGCCAGAGTCGCTCGATCACTCCGATGATCTCTGCCATGGGCGGACAGCGTACCGGCGGGCCCGGGGGATGGTCTAGACCAAGTGTGGCGGGGCGGTCGGCCGGAACCGGACGCTCCCGGATCGGCCCGGAGAACGGGCGGGCACGACCGTTCCCGCCCCGCCGGGATCACCCGAGCCGAGCCACCGCCCGGACCGGGGCGCCGTCCGCCGCGACCAGCCGCAGCGGGAACAGCGAGACCTCCACCGGCAGTCCGGCCTCCTGGGCGTCCAGGAGGGCCCGCAGGTCGGTCAGGTTCTCCGCGATCACCCCACCCCCGGGCGCCCCCAGCAGCACCCGGTGCGCGGCCAGGGTCGGCTCGTCGGCGGCCGGGTGGTCGTGCTCGTCGGTGAGGTCGGCGAGCAGCGCGGCGACCGCCGGGTCGCCCGGCCCGGGGTCGGGGGTGGGGTCGACGCTCAGCGCGTCCACGCCGACCGTGCGGACCCCGGCCGCGACGATCGCCCCGGCCGCGTCGGGGGTCAGGCTCGGGTGCGCGAAGTACGCGTCGGTGGCCCAGTGCCGCGCCCAGCCGGTGGCCAGCAGCAGGACGGTCCCCTCGCCCGCCCGCTCCAGCGCGGGCGCGAGCAGCTCGGGCGTGACGGGCGTCCGGGGCTCCAGCCCGCGCAGGTCGGCGACCACCGCGGGGCCCGTGAAGCGCTCCAACGGGAGCCCGTCGAGCGTCGGCCAGGTCACGTCCACGTGGTACGGGGCGTCCACGTGCGTACCGGACTGCGAGCCGAGGTGCAGGGCCAGCACGTTCACCCCGGCGGTCGCGGTGGTGAGCGCGGGCTCCAGGACGACGGCCGGATCGCCGGGGTAGACCGGCATCGCGGTGGTCACCTGGTGGGTGAGGTCGACGAGGGTCGCTGCCATGGCCTCATCCTCGCAGGGGGACGCGCGGATGCGGCCACGTCGGGTGGGGCCGGATAGAAATGGCCCATGGGAACAGTGAAGCGTCAACCGTGGGTGGTCGGGGTCTCGGGTGCCTCCGGGACGCCGTACGCCGCGTCCGTGATCCGTGCGCTGCTCGCGGCCGGGGAGTCCGTCGACCTGATCGTCAGCCGGGCCGCCCGGCTCACCATCCTGGACGAGACCGGCATCTCCTTCCGGGACGCCCACTGGCGCACCGACCTCGCCGAGTGGCTGGGCGGGGACGAGGGCCTGGACGACGTCCGCTTCTGGTCCGCGGGGGACTTCGCGGCCGGGCCGTCCAGCGGCTCGTACCCGGCCAAGGGCATGCTGGTCGTCCCCGCGACCACCGGCGCGGTGGCCGGGATCGCGCTCGGCCTGAGCAAGGACCTGCTCCAGCGGGTGGCGAGCGTCACCCTCAAGGAGCGCCGCCCGCTGGTCGTGTGCGTACGCGAGACGCCACTCAACGGGGTGACGTTGAAGCACCTGGTGGAACTGGACGCGCAGGGTGCGGTCGTGCTCCCCGCGTCGCCCGGTTTCTACGCGGGCGGCTCCACCGTGCGCGAACTCGTCGATTTCGTCGCCGGCCGGGTGCTGGACGCCGTCGGCGTGCCGCATTCCCTGTACCTGCGCTGGGAAGGGGAGTTGGGCGCGGCGGCGCGTCAGAGCGGCGGCGGCGCACCGGCGGTGGCTGAGGGGGAGTGAGGAAGCCGGAGCCGGGAGAGTATGTTCTCTGCGATATCCGGGTTGGTCCCTGCACGGCGCCTTTGAATCCGGATAATGATCTGTGGGTCTGGTGAGGTTCGGAAGGACGCGGACGGTATATGGACACGGTGGACAGACAGCTCATCCAGGCGCTCCGGGAGAACGGCCGTGCGTCCTACGCCGAGCTGGGCCGGCTGGTCGGACTCTCCGGCCCGAGCGTCACGGACCGCATCAACCGCCTGGAGCAGGCCGGTGTCATCACCGGCTACCGCGCGACGGTCAACCCGGCCTCGCTCGGCTTCGGCGTCACGGCCCTGATCGGTCTCCAGCTGACCGACGCGGCCGACCACGAGGACGTCGCGTTCCGGCTGAAGGACCTCAACGAGGTCGAGGACTGCTGGTTCATCGCGGGTGACGACTCCTACATGCTCAAGGTCCGGGTGGCCGACGTGGCCGGCCTGGAGTCGGTGGTGAAGCGGATCTCGGGCACGAAGGGCGTGGCCCGCACCCGCACCACCGTCGTACTCTCCACCAAGTGGGAGAACCGGGTGAGCGATCTCCCTCCCGAAGGAGAGTGACGTCATGGCACTGGTCGGTCTGGAGGAGCTGCGCGCGGCCCGGGAGCGGATCGCGGGGGTCGCGGTGCGCACCCCGCTGGTCCCCGCCCCGTGGGCGGCCGAGGGCGAGCGCCGCCTCTGGCTGAAGCCGGAGAACCTCCAGCCGACCGGTGCCTTCAAGACCCGCGGCGCCTACAACCGGCTGGCCGCGCTCACCGGCGACGAGCGGGCCCGCGGGGTGGTCGCGCAGTCGAGCGGCAACCACGCGCAGGCGGTCGCGTACGCGGCCGGTCTGCTGGGGATCAAGGCCGTCATCGTCATGCCGGACACCTCGCCCGCCGTCAAGGTGGAGGCAACCCGGGGGTACGGCGCCGAGGTGATCCTCGTGTCGCCGGGGGAGCGGGACACCCTGCCCGGCGAACTGGCCGAGCGGCACGGCTACGTGTGGGTGCCGCCGTACGACGACCCGTACATCATCGCGGGCCAGGGCACGGTCGGCCTGGAGATCGCCGAGGACGCCCCGGCCGGGCTGGACACGGTCCTGGTGCCGGTCAGCGGCGGCGGCCTGATCGGCGGGACGGCGGCCGCGCTCAAGCTCACCCGTCCGGAGATCCGGGTGATCGGTGTCGAGCCGGAGCTCGCGGCGGACGCGCGGGAGAGCCTGCGCTCCGGCCGCCGGGTCGAGTGGCCGGTCGCCGACACCTACCGCACCGTCGCGGACGGCCTGCGCACCCCGTCCGTCGGGGTGCTCCCGTACGAGCACCTGACCGCCTACGTGGACGACATCGTGACCGTCACGGAGGACGAGATCCGGGCCACCGTCGCGCTGCTCGCCCGCCGCGGCCGCCTCGTCGCCGAGCCCTCCGGCGCGGTCGCCCCGGCCGCGTACTTCCACCGCGCCGGGCAGACCGGCGGCCGGTCGGTCGCAGCCGTCGTGAGCGGCGGGAACATCGAACCGGCACTGCTCGCGGAGCTGCTCTCGGCATAGGCGTACGCTCGTTCCGGCAAGGAATCGAAGTCGGAGGAGGCGGGTCACCGCATGGACGCAGGGCTCAAGCGCGAGCTGGAGGCGAAGGTCTACGCGGGTGAGCGGCTGACCCGCGAGGACGGGATCGCGCTCTACGAGAGCGACGACCTGGCCTGGCTGGGCGGCCTGGCGCACCACGTGCGGACGCGGAAGAACGGCGACGTGGTCCACTTCAACGTCAACCGCCACCTCAACATGACCAACGTGTGCAGCGCGTCCTGCGCCTACTGCTCGTTCCAGCGCAAGCCGGGCGAGAAGGACGCGTACACGATGCGCATCGAGGAGGCCGTCCGCCTCGCCAAGGCGATGGAGGTCGAGTCCCTCACCGAGCTGCACATCGTCAACGGCCTGCACCCGACCCTGCCCTGGCGCTACTACCCGCGCTCGCTGCGGGAGCTGAAGGCGGCCCTGCCGAACGTCTCGCTGAAGGCCTTCACCGCCACCGAGATCCACTGGTTCGAGAAGATCAGCGGCCTGTCCGCGGACGAGATCCTCGACGAGCTGATCGACGCCGGCCTGGAGTCGCTGACCGGCGGCGGCGCGGAGATCTTCGACTGGGAGGTCCGCCAGCACATCGTCGACCACGACACCCACTGGGAGGACTGGTCGCGGATCCACCGGCTGGCGCACGCCAAGGGCCTCAAGACGCCCTGCACCATGCTGTACGGCCACATCGAGGAGCCCCGCCACCGCGTCGACCACGTGCTGCGGCTGCGCGAGCTGCAGGACGAGACCGGCGGGTTCCAGGTCTTCATCCCGCTGCGCTACCAGCACGACTTCCACGACTCCAAGGACGGCGTCGTGCGCAACCGCCTGATGGCGCGCACCGAGATGGCCACCGGCGCCGAGGCGCTGAAGACCTTCGCCGTGTCCCGGCTGCTCTTCGACAACGTCCCGCACGTCAAGGTCTTCTGGGTCATGCACGGCGTCACCACCGCCCAGCTGGCGCTCAGCCACGGCGCGGACGACATGGACGGCTCGGTGGTCGAGTACAAGATCACCCACGACGCGGACAACTTCGGCACGCCGAACAAGCTCGGCCGCGACGACCTGCTCGGCCTGATCCGCGACGCCGGCTTCCGCCCGGTCGAGCGCAACACCCGCTACGAGGTCATCCGCGAGTACGAGGGCCCCGATCTGACGCGCCGAGAGACCCCGCAGGCGATGCGCCTCTGAGCCGCGTCCGCCGCGGTCCCACCTGCACGTTCCCGTCCCCCGGGCCGCACCGCCGGCCCGGGGGACGGGCGTCTTCACGGCTCCCGTACAACGCCCCGGGTTTACCAACGGGTACGCCGTTTGGCAGGATCGGCCCCATGTCCGGTTCACATCGCGTCACCGCGTACCCGTCGTACGAGCCGATGCAGGAGCCGGCGCACGGCGTGCCGCAGCAGCCGCACGAGCCGTCGTACGGCTCCTACGAGCCGTACCGGGAGCCGGTCCACGAGGCCCCCTACGGCCAGTACCAGCCGTACGCGCAGCCCGCTGACGGGTACTCCGCCGCGTACGGCGAATCGTTCCAGCCGTACGCGCAGGCACCGGAGGCCTTCGGGGCTCCCGAGCCGCTGTACGAGCCCGAGCCGTTGTACGAGCCCGAGCCGTTGTACGAGCCGGAGCCGTTGTACGAGCCGGAGTCGCTGTACGAGCCCGAGCCGGTCTACCTGTCCGAGCACGCGCCGCAGGCCGCCGCCACCCCCGCCGTGGGCGCCAGGACGGCCGCCCGGGGCCGCCGCCGCAAGGCGAAGAAGAAGCGCCACGGCAAGGCCGTGATGGCCGGCACCGCGCTGCTGGTCGCGGCCGCCGCGGGCTGGTACACCGTCGGCCAGGACACCGCCAAGCCCGGCGTCACCACCGCCGACGGCCCCGGCCCGGAGGGCGTCAGCACGCCCGACCGGCCCGTTCCGGCCGCCGCCGCCCAGGCCGCCGCGGACCGGCAGAACCAGGCCGCCGTCGCCGGCCGGAGCGAGACCCGCGACGACGGCTCGGTGGCCGCGATACCCGGCCTCGGCGCGTCCTTCACGGCCCGGATACCCGCGCAGACCAACCAGGTCGTGGTGGCCACCGGCCAGGGCAAGGACACCGACAGGAACAGCGTCACGCTGTGGACCCGGACCCCGGAGGGCCGCTGGCTGCCCGGCGAGACCTGGCAGGGCCACAACGGCAAGAACGGCTGGACCACCAACCACAACGAGGGCGACCTGCGCAGCCCGATCGGTGTCTTCTCCCTGACCGACGCCGGTGGCCGCAACGCCGACCCCGGCAGCAAGCTCCCGTACGACAAGGACCCGAGCTTCGTGGTCTCCGGGACGGGTTTCTTCGGCGACCAGCTGGCCGGCTCCTTCGACTACGTCGTGGCGATCAACTACAACCGGGTCCCCGGCTCCTCCCCGCTCGACCCGCGCCGTCCCGACGGCAAGTCCAAGGGCGGCGGCATCTGGCTCCACGTCGACCACGACGGCCCCACCCACGGCTGCGTCTCCATCCCCGAGGACAAGATGGCGCAGCTCATCCGCACCCTGGATCCGGCCGCCCATCCGGTCATCGTGATGGGCGACGCGACCTCGCTGGCGGCCTGACCCCGGACCGGGCGGTCCGGCCGCGGGCCAAGCGGAACCCCAAGCGCCGCAACGCCCCTTGTCGGCTACCTACAGTTCACGGGGGCGGATCCTGTAGCCGATGGTGCCCGGCTGACCAGCGGGTAACCCGGTTGCATGGCAGCATGAGCGGTTCGCGCATCGTGGCACTCGGTCACTACCAGCCCCCCAAGGTCCTCTCCAACGACGACCTGGCGACGCTCGTCGACACGACCGACGAGTGGATCCGTGCCCGGGTGGGGATCAGGACCCGGCACATCGCCGAGGGCGAGACCCTCGTCGACATGGCCACCGAGGCGGCCCAGAAGGCGCTGGCCCGCAGCGGCCGCACCGCCGACGAGATCGACCTCGTCGTGGTCGCCACCTGCACCGCCGTCGAGCGCAGCCCCAACACGGCCGCCGCCGTGGCCGCCCGGATCGGCGTCCGGGCGCCCGCCGCCTACGACATCAACACGGTCTGCTCCGGCTTCTCGTACGCGCTGGCCACCGCCGACCACGCGATCCGGGCCGGTGCGGCCCGCCGGGCGCTGGTGATCGGCGCCGAGCGGATGTCCGACACCCTCGACTGGACCGACCGCTCGACCTGCGTGATCTTCGGCGACGGCGCCGGCGCCGCGGTCGTCGAGGCCCAGGAGGACGGCGCCGAGCCGGGCATCGGCCCGGTCGTCTGGGGCTCCGAGCCGGAGAAGGGCGACGCCGTGGTGATCACCGGCTGGGACCCGGTGATCAGTCAGCAGGGCCAGTCGGTCTTCCGCTGGGCCACCACCCAGCTCGCCCCGCTCGCCCGGCAGGCCTGCGAGCGGGCCGGGATCGACCCGTCCGAGCTGAAGGGCTTCGTGCCGCACCAGGCGAACCTGCGGATCATCGACGCGATCGCCAACAAACTGGGCGTCGCCGACGCGGTGGTGGCCAGGGACGTCGTGGAGTCCGGCAACACCTCGGCCGCGTCCATCCCGCTGGCCTTCTCCAAGCTGGTCGAGCGCGGCGAACTGTCGCCCGGCGACCCGGTCCTGCTGTTCGGCTTCGGCGGTGGCCTGGCCTACGCCGGCCAGGTGGTCCGCTGTCCCTGAGGCGGCTCCGACACCGTCCCGACACCTGACGCGGAACATGCCGGTGGGCGGGCACCCTGTGTGAGGGGTGCCCGCCCACCGGCATGTCTGGCCCTGGCGCGCTGCGGTACGTCGGCGGACCTCCCCCGAGGACACGGCCGCCGTCCGTCGTTCCCCGGACAGGAGGCCGGGGCTGCGCGCGGGCGGATGGTCGGATGAGCGGATGGTCTACTTGGGCGCCTTCTTGCCGGTGACGCCCAGGTACACCAGGGGAGCGAGGTTGGGCTTGAGGTCCTTGACCTTGACGCCCCAGGAGGTGAAGGCCTTCTGGTGCTCGGCCGCCGAGGCGAGCAGCGAGACCAGGGCCCCGGAGACGGCGTTCGGATCGAGTGACTTGTCGGCCTGTCCCTTCGCCTGGAGTTCCCTGACGGCATCCGCGAGCGGCTTGGCGACCGCGTTGAGGACGGTCATGCGGATCTTGAAGAACCGCTTGTCCCCTTCGGCGGCACCGAGCGTGACCACTCGGAGAATGGCGTCGTTCTTGCGCCAGAAGGCGAGGAATCCGTCGACCAGTTCTTCCGAAGTGGTCGGTCCGGACTTCCCTGCCCAGGACTTTCCGGCCACCAGCTCTTTGAGGGTGTCGGCGTCCTTGGCCATTTCCTCGGCGATTTCGAGGACAGCGCCCTCGACATCCGGGAAGTACTGGTAGAAGGTCGCGGGGGAGGTACCCGCCATACGGGCGACGTCGATGACCTTGACGTCCCGATAGGGCGACGTGCTGAGCATCTCGCGG
Source organism: Kitasatospora sp. NPDC048722 (assembly GCF_040650235.1). Classification (NCBI taxonomy): domain Bacteria; kingdom Bacillati; phylum Actinomycetota; class Actinomycetes; order Kitasatosporales; family Streptomycetaceae; genus Kitasatospora; species Kitasatospora sp. NPDC048722. The sequence continues at coordinate 24,780 of NZ_JBEZGX010000019.1, read as the reverse complement.
AGGCAGTCGAGCAGCTTCTGCCGCGTCTCCTGTCCGCGTCGCCCGGCGACGCGACCGTCGACGGTGCGAACTTGTCCTGTCATGCCGTCAGCTTACCGTGGCACGATCTTGGCGCGATTCGGTGATGCGACTATTACTCCGCCCGGGGGTTCCTATAGGGGCATGAACCACTTCGGACGGATATTCACCGCGTCTCGATGTAGCCCCCCCGTGTGCTTTCGATCTCACAGCGTGACGGCGAGTCCGCTGAGGGGTGGTCGGGTGACAGAGCGTGACGGAAATCCGGCGTGGACGACATGTGGTCGATGAGCGCGTCGGACGGCCCGGGCGCAAGCCTCCGCCGGAGCGGGCGTCAGAATTCGGCCGTTCCGCGACCACTGACCTGGCGGTGCCGTCCGCGCGACCCCTGGCGCTCCTGGGCGGGGGAGGTTGGAGATGGGCCGGGCGGCCATGGAGAATCGGGTCCGGCACCACGCGGCGGGTGCCTGGACGGGGAGGTGGCAGCGGAGTGGACCAGCTGACGGCGCACGATCCGAGGCGGATCGGGCCCTTCGAGGTGCTGGGGCGGCTCGGCGCGGGCGGGATGGGCCTGGTCTACCTGGCACGCTCCGCCTCCGGCCGGCGCGTGGCCATCAAGACCGTCCGGGGGGAGCTGGCCGAGGACGAGCTGTTCCGGGTCCGCTTCGCGCGGGAGATCGCCGCGGCCAAGACGGTCGGCGGCTTCTACACGGCGGCCGTCGTGGACGCCGACGCCGACGCGCGCGTGCCCTGGCTGGCGACCGCCTACATCCCGGCGCCCTCCCTGGAGGACCTGGTCGAGGAGTGCGGCCCGTTGCCGGTGGACGCCACCCGGTGGCTGGTCGCCGGCATCGCCGAGGCGCTGCAGTCCATCCACGCGGCCGGGCTGATCCACCGCGACCTGAAGCCCTCGAACGTCCTGGTGGTCGAGGACGGCCCGAAGGTGATCGACTTCGGCATCGCCGCCGGGGTCTCCAGCACCCGGCTCACCATGACCAACGTCGCGGTCGGCACCCCCGCCTACATGTCGCCCGAGCAGGCCCGCGACAGCCGGACCGTCCGGGGCGCCAGCGACGTCTTCTCGCTCGGCTCGCTGATGGTCTTCTGCGCCACCGGGCACCCGCCCTTCCGCGGCTCGAACCCGGTCGAGACGGTGTTCCAGCTCCTGCGCGAACAGCCCGACTACTCGGGGATGCCGGTCGAGCTGATGGACCTGGTCCGCGCCTGCATGCGGACCTCGCCCGAGCACCGGCCCACCCCGGCGCAGATCCAGGCCGAACTGGCGCCGCACCTGTTCTCCCGGGACGACGCCTCCGGCGAGGCCGGGGACTGGCTCCCGGCCAACGCGCTGGAGCTGATCGAGCGCAAGCGCGGCCGGCGCCAGCCCGCCGCGCCGCCCGCACCTCCCGCGCCGCCGGTGGCCCCGCCGGTGGCCCCGCAGGGCGCCGGGCCGCTGCACCCGGTCGAGCCGCCGGCGCCCGTCCCGCACCAGAGCGTGCCGACGCAGCGTCCCGGGGTCGAGGACCCGCGCACCCAGCACCCGGGCGGCCACGCCCCGCCGCCGCTCGGTCCGGTGCACGTCCGGCCGGGCCAGGCGTCGGAGGCCGAGATCGCCACCGAGAAGATCCGCTCGCCCAACAAGCACCGGGCGCCCACCGACGGCGGCGGCGCCGAGGTGCGGCTGCCCGGCGCGTCGGTGCGGATAGGCCCCGGTCCGCGGGCCGAGCACGAGCAGACCGGCCCCGGCGCCACGCCGGCCGAGACCGAGTGGGTGCGCCGGGCGACCCCGCCGCCGGCCCGGACGCCCCTCCCGGCGCCCGTCCAGCCCCCGGCGCCGCGCTGGCGGCCCTGGCGGTTCCGGATGTCCAACGACGTCTGGGGCACCCCGGTGGTCGCCGACGGCACCCTGTTCGTCTCCAGCTTCGAGGTGCACGCGCTGGACATCGCCTCCGGCCAGCGCCGTTACAAGACCCGGGACGTGGCCTGGGCGCTCGCCGTGGACGCCGGACGGGTGCACGCGGCCGACGGCCCGCACCTGTACACCGTGGACGTCGCGGACGGCACCGAGCGCTGGCGCACCTCGCTGGACGGCTGGGTCTACTCGCTGTCCGCCGCCGACGGCGTGCTGTGCTGCGGCGTGCGCGGCGGCGGCGTCCAGCTGCGCTCGGCCGCCACCGGCGCCGAGCTGTGGCGCGCCGACGACGCCCAGCAGGACTACGAGAACCCGCAGTCCGGTCCCGTCCTGGTGGCCGGCGCCGCGTACTACTACGGCGCCGGGCGGCTGCGCTGCGTCGACCCGCGCGGCGCGGGCCTGCGCTGGTCCTTCCCGGTCGGTGAGGACGTCCCGTCGCACCCCGTCGAGCGCGGCGGCGTGCTGTACGTGACGGCCGGCACCCGGGTGTACGCCCTGGACGCGGCGAGCGGCGTCGAGCGGTGGCGCTTCGAGGCGCCGGTGGTGCTCTTCACCCCGCCCGCGCTGGACGCGGACGCCGTCTACGTCGCCGACTACCTGGGCACCGTGTACGCGCTCGACGCGGCCACCGGCCGGGACCGCTGGCGCGGTGCCACGGGCGGCCGCCAGGGCGCCGAGCCGGTCGTGGTCGGCGAGGGCATGGTGCTGGTCGGCAGCGGCGAGGTGCTGTACGCGTTCGAGGCGGCCACCGGCCGGGAGCGCTGGCGCTACGCCGCACGCGGCGAGATCGTCGGCTCCCCGGCGGTCGCGGACGGCCTGGTCCACCTCGGCAGCCGGGACCACTCGCTGCACACGGTGGACCTGGCGAGCGGTCAGCTGCGCTGGGAGCTCGGCACCAAGGGCGAGCTGACCGGCTCACCGGTGGCGGTCGGCGGCCGGGTGTTCGTCGGCTCCAAGGACCGCTGCGTGTACGCGCTGGACGCCTTCTACGGCACGGCGGTGCCCGCCCGCTAGTGCCGTGGGCCCATCCGGTCACGGCGCCGGCGCTTGTCGCGGGCCTCCGGGTGGTGGTGGCACCAGCCCTCCCACGCGGAGGCGACCATCTCGGTGACGTCGTACCGGGCGTGCCAGCCCAGTTCGCGGCCGATCAGGTCGGCGGAGGCCACCACCCGGGCCGGGTCACCGGGGCGGCGCGGGGTCACCTCCGGGGTGGTGTCGTGGCCGGTGACCTCGCCGATCAGGGCGAGCATCTCGCGGACGCTGACGCCCTCGCCGCGGCCGATGTTGAGCACCAGTGCGGTGTCGCCCGGCGGGTCGGCGGCGAGCCGGCGGGCGGCCGCGACGTGGGCCGACGCGACGTCGGCCACGTGGATGTAGTCGCGCACGCAGGTGCCGTCCGGGGTGGGGTAGTCCGCGCCGAAGACGCGCGGCGCCCGGCCGGTGGTGAGGCGCTCGAAGACCATCGGGACGAGGTTGAAGACCCCGGTGTCGGCCAGCTCCGGCGCGCCGGAACCGGCCACGTTGAAGTACCGCAGCGAGATCGTCGACATGCCGTGCGCCCGTCCGGCTGCGGCGACCAGCCACTCGCCGGCCAGCTTGGTCTCGCCGTACGGGTTCATCGGCGCGCAGGGGGTGGCCTCGGTGACCAGGTCGACGTCCGGCATGCCGTAGACGGCGGCCGAGGAGGAGAACAGGAAGCGCCGCACGCCCTCGTCGGCGGCGGCCTCCAGGACGGTCTGCAGACCGAGCATGTTCTCGCGGTAGTAGAGGAACGGGCGCTCGACCGACTCGCCCACCTGCTTCTTCGCGGCGAAGTGCAGGATCCCCGTCACCGCGTGCTCGCGGATGGCCGCGGACACGACGGCGCGGTCCAGCGTGGAGCCCTTGACGAGCGCGACGTCGGCCGGCAGCCGGCCCGGGTCGCCGGTGCTGAGGTCGTCCAGGACGGCCACGCTCTCGCCCGCGTCGAGCAGCTGACGGACCACGTGCCCGCCGATGTATCCGGCACCGCCAGTGATCAACCAGGTCATGCCTCCGATCCTAGGCCGTCCCGTTTTGGCCGGTGTGGCCGGGCGAGTCCAGCCAGCGATTCGGACAAATCGGTGAAATGCTGACAAAGATTTCTGTGCTCTCGGCCTGGTGACGAATCGGAGGCAGCCAAGGTGAGCCGAAAGAAGGAACACAACCGCCCCCTCCCGGCCGGTCCGCGGCCGACCGGCCCCAAGGCGTTCCGCGGGTGGCTGCGCGCCCCCGGCGCGGTCGCCGTCCTGACAGCCGCCGCGCTGGCGCTGACCGGGTGCAGCAGCGGTTCGTCGTCGTCGGCCAGTTCCTCCTCCTCGGCCAAGTCCCCGTCCTCGGCCCCGGCCTCCTCCTCCGCGGCCTCGTCACCGGCCGCGTCGGGGCCCTCGGCCCTGCCCACGAGCGGTAACCAGCTCCAGGACGCCTACCAGAAGGTCATCGTCGACGTCCTGCCGTCCGTGGTGCAGATCACCACCGGCGACAGCCTCGGCTCGGGGATCGTCTACGACGACAAGGGCGACATCGTCACCAACGCCCACGTGGTCGGGACCGCCACCACCTTCACCGTCACCCTGGCCAACAGCACCAAGTCCCTGGACGCCGGCCTAGTCGGCAGCTACCCCGACTCCGACCTCGCGGTGATCAAGCTGAGCAGCCCGCCGAGCGGCCTCAGGCCCGCCACCTTCGGGGACTCGGGCAAGGTCCAGCTGGGCCAGATCACACTCGCCATGGGCAGTCCGCTGGGGCTCGCCAGCAGCGTCACCCAGGGCATCGTCTCGGCCACCGGGCGGACCGTCTCCGAGCCCAGCGGCGGCGGATCGCCGGGCGCCACGATCGCCAACATGGTGCAGACCTCGGCCGCGATCAATCCGGGCAACAGCGGCGGCGCGCTGGCCAACCTGAACAGCCAGGTGATCGGCATCAACACGCTCGCGGCCACCGAACCGCAGAGCAACGGCGCCGCCGCCCCCGGCATCGGCTTCGCGATCCCGGCGTCCACCATCACCAGCATCGCCGACCAGCTGATCAAGCAGGGCAAGGTCACCAACTCCGGCCGGGCCGCGCTCGGCATCACCGCCCGGACCAGCTTCGACCAGCAGTTCCAGCCGGCCGGCGCGGCCATCGTCTCGGTCACCCCGGGCGGGCCGGCCGCTGCGGCCGGGCTCCAGCCGGGCGACGTCATCACCAAGATCGGCGACACCCCGGTCGACTCGCTGAACGCCCTCACCACGGCCCTCGCCTCGCTCACGCCGGGCACCAAGGTCACCGTGACGTACACCCGGGACGGCACGTCGCAGACCGCCGACGTCACGCTCGGCACGCTGGGGGCGACCTCCTAGGGCCGTACGGCCTCCCGGACCCCGGTACGGCCATCGGCCGGGCCGCACGACCGCGCAAGGGTTCCGCGGTCCGGCCGCGCCGCACCGGAGCGGCGCCGGCGCCCCGTCACTGCCTCGGCGGGGCGCCGGCGCCTTCGTGTGCCCGGGCGCTCAGTGGCGGGCGGCCCGGGTCCGCCAGGGCAGCTCGACGGTGACGGTGGTCGGGCCGCCCTCCGGGCTCTCCACCAGGAACACCCCGTCCACGGCCTGGACCCGCTCGGCCAGCCCGGCCAGGCCGCCACCCGGGTAGGCGGCCGCGCCGCCCCGGCCGTCGTCCTGGACCAGCAGCATCAGCTGGTCGTCCGAGCGCCAGACCTCCACCGAGGCGCTCCGCGCGCCGGAGTGCTTGGAGACGTTCGTCAGCAGCTCGCTGACCGTGAAGTAGGCGATGCCCTCGACCGCCGAGTCCGGGCGCTCGGCCACGCCGTCGGGGCCGCGCAGCTCGACGTTCACCCGGACCCCGCCGGGAACGGTGCAGCGGGCGGCCACCGAGGACAGCGCCGCGTCCAGGCCGCGGTCGGTGAGCACCGCCGGGTGGATGCCGCGGGCCAGGTCGCGCAGCTCCTTCAGGGCCAGCTTCACCTCGCCGTGCGCGTTGTCGACCATCGACGCCGCGGCGGCCATGTCCGCCGGGGTCTCCACCTCGCGCAGTCGTTCCTTGGCCATGCCGAGGTCCATCGCCAGCGCGACCAGGCGGGCCTGGGCGCCGTCGTGCAGGTCGCGCTCGATCCGGCGCAGGTCGGCGGCGGCGGTGTCGACCACCGTGCCGCGGTCCTCCTCCAGCTCGCGCACCCGCTCGGACAGGGCGCCGGGGAACAGCAGCGCCTCGACCAGGATCCGGTCCACCGCCGCCTCGGCGCGGATCACCCAGGGCAGCACCGGCCACAGCACGACGATGCTGACCAGGGTGACGGCGAAGCTCAGCACGCCCCACGGCAGCAGCAGCACGTTGTACAGCGCCGAGCGCCAGTTGAGCAGGTCGGTCAGGTTGGCGATGGCGAAGCCGGTGACGCCCGGGCGGCGCCGGACCACCGGCTCCGGCTCGCTGATCGCCGAACCGTGCGCCGACCGCGCCCGGCGCCGGGCCAGCGCGCCCAGACCGCGGCAGCCGGCCAGCCCGGCGGCCAGCAGCGGCAGTCCGATCACCGTCACGGACAGCCCGAGGCCGACCGACAGCATCACCGCGGTGAAGACGAACCCGCCGATGCCCAGCGGCAGGTTCAGCATCAACTGCCCGGCCTGTCGCCACATCCGGGCGCCGTACAGCGGGCCGCGCTCCGTCCGCGCGTCCTGCTCCTTGACGGCCGCCACGGCGTGCCGGGTCAGGGGCTTCATCAGGATCCACCCTCCCTCTCGCTCTAGAGGTCCAAGCTTCCCGAACGCGGGGCGGGTGGTGCCATGGGGGTGATGCATCTCCTGGGCCGGGGGTTATCCCCACCTCCACCCGCCCCTCCCCGCCCCTCTTTGCCCCTCCCCGGAGGACTCCGGACGCCTCCGGGCGGTACGGGGGTGTCCACCGGTTGTCCACATGATGTCTTGCGGAGCGGGCTGGGTTCGGGTGGAGCGGAGCCGTCCCCTTAGACTCACGCATTGGCCATGGTTATGACCGTGTAAAGAAGCGACGTAGAACTGCCTTGAGGGGCGGTTCACGGCCGAGTGGAGGGCGAAGGCATGGAGTGGCAGCAAGCGGCTGCCGTCGCGGCCGACCCGGCGGTCGGCAGCGGCTACTTCGACGCGTACGCCGCGATGGGACTGCTCGCCGTCATCGGCGTGCTGTTCGTGACCGTCGCGTTCACCGCCAACCGGCTGCTGCGTCCGGTGGTGTACTCGCCGGAGAAGCTCCTGGCCTACGAGTGCGGCGTGGACCCGGTGGGCGAGGACTGGGCGCACACCCAGATCCGCTACTACGTGTACGCCTTCCTGTACGTGATCTTCGCGGTCGACGCGATCTACCTGTTCCCGTGGGCGACCGTGTTCGCCACCGCCGGGTACGGGGCCGGGACGCTGATCGAGATGTTCCTCTTCATCGGCTTCCTCGCGGTCGGGCTGCTCTACGCCTGGAAGAAGGGCGTTCTGGAATGGACGTGACGCACAACCACTCGCACGCCGCGTCGGGCGGACCGGTCCCGCTCGGCCTCCCGGACCCGTCGCGCCCCGGCGCCGTCGAGCGCCGGAGCATCGGCCCGCTGGCCCGGCTCGCGCCGGACCCGGTCAAGGTCGTGCTCAACTGGGGCCGCCGCTACAGCCTCTGGTGCTTCAACTTCGGGCTGGCCTGCTGCGCGATCGAGTTCATCGCGGCGTCCATGGCCAAGCACGACTTCATCCGGATGGGTGTCATCCCGTTCGCGCCCGGCCCCCGGCAGGCCGATCTGATGATCGTCTCGGGGACGGTGACGGACAAGATGGCGCCCGCCGTCAAGCGCCTCTACGAGCAGATGCCCGAGCCGAAGTACGTCATCTCCTTCGGCGCCTGCTCCAACTCCGGCGGTCCGTACTGGGACTCGTACTCGGTGACCAAGGGCGTCGACCAGATCATCCCGGTCGACGTCTACGTGCCCGGCTGCCCGCCGCGGCCCGAGGCGCTGCTCCAGGGCATCCTCAAGCTGCAGGAGAAGATCGCCGCCGAGTCGCTGCCCGGCCGCTACGCCGCGCCCGCGTCGGCTCTGCGGCGTCCGCTGGTGGCGGGGCCCGCGCGGTCTTCGGGCTCTTCGGCCGATGGAGGGGTTTCGTGACCACGGCAGAGCAGTACGCGGCGTCGGTCGGGCAGTGGGCGACCGGCGCCGAGGCGTACGGGCTGATCACCGTCGACGTGCCCGCCGAGCACTGGATCGAGGCGCTCACCGCCGCCCGCGACGGGCTCGGCCTGGGCTTCTTCGACTGGCTGAGCGCCGTCGACGAGCTCGCCGACGGCTTCTCCGTGGTCGCCCACCTGGCCTCCGCCGAGGGACACGCGGTGCGCCACCTCGCGCTGCGCACCCGGGTGCCGCGGGACAGGCCCGCCCTGCCGACGGCCGTGTCGGTGTACGCCGGTGCCGCGTGGCACGAGCGCGAGACCCACGAGATGTTCGGCATCGACTTCCCCGGGCACCCGCACCTCGTCACCCTGCTGCTGCCGGACGGCTTCGAGGGGCACCCGCTGCGCAAGGAGTTCGTGCTCGCGGCCCGCGTCGCCAAGGCCTGGCCGGGCGCCAAGGAGCCGGGCGAGTCCGACCACGGCGACGGGCCGGCGCGGCGCAAGATGCAGCCGGTCGGCGTACCGGACCCGAACGAGTGGGGCCCGCTCAAGGGCACCCTGCCGCCGGTCGCCGAGCGGCCCGCGCGGGGTGCGCGGGCGGCGGGCGCGGCGGCGCGCACACCGCGGGCCGCCGCCGCTGCCGGTGCCGCCGGTGAGGCTCCGGCGGTGCGGGCGGACCGGCCGCGGCGGACCCGGTCGGTGTCGGACGGGTCGGTCAGCCAGCCCGTCGAAGAGCCCGGGGCCGGTGCGCCGAAGGCCGCCGACGAGCCCAGGGCCGAGCGACCCGTCCCCGCGCGGACGCAGTCGTCGGACGCGCCCTGGCACAACCCGGTGCCCGCCCACGACGCGAAGCCTGCCGAGGAGCCTGCCGAGGAGCCGGCGGCGGAACCCGCCGAGGCCCCGGCGGAGAAGAAGGACGACCCGTCGGCCCGCCCGGCCGGCCAGGACGGAGACGGCGCGTGAACCTGCTCGACACGGTGCTGCGCTGCGTCGCCACACTCGTCGTCTTCCTCACCGTCCCGCTGATCATCGGCCAGACGGAGCACAAGGTCATGGCGCACATGCAGGGCCGGCTCGGCCCGATGTACGCCGGCGGTTTCCACGGCTGGGCGCAGCTCGTCGCCGACGGCGTGAAGTTCGCGCAGAAGGAGGACATCGTCCCCGCCGGGGCGGACCGCCGGATCTTCCAGCTGGCGCCCGCCGTCTCGCTGCTGCCGTACCTCTTCGTGCTGCTGGCGATCCCGGTCGGCCCGGACGGCTTCGTCGGCCAGGCGGTCGACGCCGGGCTGTTCTTCGTGCTGGCCGTGGTGGGCGTCGGCGTGATCGGCAAGCTGATGGCCGGCTGGGCCTCGGCGAACAAGTTCTCGCTGCTCGGCGGCCTGCGCACGGCCGCCCAGCTGATGTCCTACGAGCTGCCGATGGTGCTGGCGGCGGCCTCGGTGGCGATGGCCGCCGGCACGCTGTCGCTGCCCGGGATCGTGGACTCCTGGCAGTGGTACTGGCTCCCGTGGCAGCTCATCGGCGCGTTCGTGTTCTTCACGGCCGGTCTGGCCGAGCTCCAGCGTCCGCCGTTCGACATGCCGGTGGCCGACTCGGAGATCATCTTCGGCGCGTACACCGAGTACACCGGCCTGCGCTTCGCGCTGTTCCTGCTCTCCGAGTACGTGGGCATCCTCGTGGTGTCCGGGCTGACCGCCGTGCTGTTCCTCGGCGGCTGGCACGGCCCGATGCCGGACCAGCTCGGCTGGCTCTGGACCCTGCTGAAGACCTTCGCGCTGGCCTTCGTGGTGATCTGGCTGCGGGTGACGTACCCGCGCCTGCGCGAGGACCAGCTGATGCGCTTCGCGTGGACCGTGCTGATCCCGCTCGCCCTCGTCCAGCTCGCCCTCACCGGCATCATCAAGGTGGCGATCTCATGAGTGAACGAAGTGAGCGAATCATCAACAGGTGTGTACGGGCGAACGCCCCTGGCGAGCGAAGCGAGGCGGGCGCATGAGTTTCCCGGGCGCCGGCCTCGCCAAGGGCCTGGCCGTGACCCTGCGGACGATGACGAAGAAGACCGTCACGGCGCAGTACCCCGACGTGCAGCCGGTGCTGCCGCCGCGCTCGCGCGGCGTCATCGCCCTGCTGGAGGAGAACTGCACGGTGTGCATGCTCTGTGCGCGCGAGTGCCCGGACTGGTGCATCTACATCGACTCCCACAAGGAGACGCTGCCGGCCGCCGACCCGAACGCGCGCGCCCGCACCCGCAACGTGCTGGACCGCTTCGCGATCGACTTCTCGCTCTGCATGTACTGCGGGATCTGCATCGAGGTGTGCCCGTTCGACGCGCTGTTCTGGTCGCCGGAGTTCGAGTACGCCGAGACGGACATCCTGGAGCTGACCCACGAACGGGACCGGCTCCGCGAGTGGATGTGGACCGTCCCGGCGCCGCCCGCGCTCGACCCGGCGGCTGAGGAGCCGAAGGAGATCGCCACCGCGCGCAAGGCGGCGGACAAGCTGGCCGCGGCCGCCGCGGCGGCCGTCGCCTCCGAGGAGAAGGGTGAGACCGAGTGACTGCTCTTGCCCTGCTCGCGGCGGCCGGCCCGCTGGAGCCGGCCTCCCGTTCGTTCCTGTCGCCGACCGGCGTGGAGATCGTCTTCCTCCTGGTCGGCATCACCGTGCTCGGCTCGGCCGTCGTCGCCGTGAGCACCAAGCAGCTGGTGCACGCCGCGCTGTGGCTGGTGGTCTCGCTGGGCGGGCTCGCGATCGAGTTCCTGCTGCTCACCGCCGAGTTCATCGCCTGGGTGCAGGTGCTGATCTACCTCGGCTCGGTGGTCGTCCTGGTGCTGTTCGGGCTGATGCTCACGAAGGCGCCGATCGGGCGCTCGCCGGACGCCGACTCGAAGAACCGCTGGGTCGCCCTGGCGGTCGCGCTGGCCTCCGCCGGGACGCTCGTGACGCTGGTCGTCGACGCCTTCCGCACCTCCTGGATCGACCTCGGAGGGGGCGGCGGTTCGGCCGCCGTCACCGGGGCGAGCCTGTTCCGCACGTGGGTGCTGCCCTTCGAGGCGCTGTCCGTGCTGCTGCTGGCGGCGCTCGTCGGCGCGATCGTGCTGTCGCGCGGTGCGAAGCGCCGGGTGCCGCCGCCGCGGGCCGGCCGGCTGCGCACCGGGCGGCCGGTCGGGTCCAACGGGACCGTCGCCGCGACCGCTCCGCGCACCGCTCCGGAGGCCGCCGCCCCGCTCGTGACGGAGGAGAGCTGATGCACCTCGCCTACCCCGTCGTCCTCGCCGCGCTGCTGTTCAGCGTCGGCGTGTACGGCGTGCTCGCCCGGCGCAACGCCGTCCTCGTCCTGATCTCCGTCGAGCTGATGCTCAACGCCGTCAACCTGAACCTCGTCGCCTTCGACGCCTGGCTGCGCGACTCCCTGCACGCCGGCCAGGCGCTGACGCTGTTCACCATCACGATCGCCGCCGCCGAGATCGGCCTCGGGCTCGCCATCGTCCTGCTGCTGTTCCGGGCCAGGGGCACCGCGGACATCGACCGGGCCACCGCGCTCGGCGACCCGGCCGAGACGCTCGCCGAGGAGGCGCCGGCCGGCGCCGGGGCGCTGAAGGGCCAGGCCACCGCATGAACCTCGCCCTGCCCGTCCTCGTCCCCGCGCTGCCCGCGCTCGGTGCCGCCGCCACCCTGGCCGCCGGGAAGAAGGCGCCCGGCCTGGCCCGGCCGCTCGCCATCGTGCCGGTCGCCGCCTCGGCCGTGCTCGCCCTCGTGGTCGCGCTCCAGCTCGGCACCGGCCAGGCGCTCGACGCCGCCACCCGGCTCACCCCGACCGGCGGCCCGGACATCGCGCTCGCCGTCCACCTGGACGGCTACAGCTCGCTGATCTCCGTGCTGGTCGGTCTGGTCGCCACGTGCGTCCAGGTCTACTCGACCGCGTACCTGAAGGAGGACCCGCGCTACCCCTCGTACGCGGCGCTGGTCTCGCTCTTCACCGCGGCGATGTTCCTCGTCGTGTACTCGGGAGACCTGATCGTGCTGCTGGTCGGCTGGGAGGTCATGGGCATCTGCTCGTACTTCCTGATCGGCCACCACTGGGAGACCGCGGACGCCCGCTCGGCCTCGCTGAAGGCCTTCCTGGTCACCAAGCTCGGCGACGTGCCGTTCCTGTTCGGGATCTTCATGCTCGGCGCCGACGCCCACAGCTTCCGGATCCAGGACGTGCTGGCCGCCGCCACCGACGGGAAGCTCGGGCACCCGACGCTGATCGCGCTGCTGCTGCTCGCCGGCGTCGCCGGCAAGAGCGCGCAGTTCCCGCTGCACACCTGGCTCCCGGACGCGATGGCCGGCCCGACGCCGGTCTCCGCGCTGATCCACGCCGCCACCATGGTCGCGGCCGGCATCTACCTCGTCGCCCGGCTGCTGCCGGTGTTCCTGCTCTCGGGCGCGGCGCTCGTCGTGCTCGCCGTCATGGCCGCCGTGACGATGATCGGCTCGGCGCTGTGCGCACTGGCGCAGGACGACCTCAAGCGGGTGCTCGCCTACTCGACCGTCGGCCAGCTCGGCTACATGGCCGGGGCGCTGGCCAGCGGCGACCGCGAGGCCTCGGTGTTCCACCTGGTCAGCCACGGCGCCTTCAAGGCGCTGCTGTTCCTGGCCGCAGGCGTGGTGATCCACGCCGCGCACACCAACTCGATCTCCGCGATGTCCCGGATCCCCGGGCTGCGCAAGCGGGTGCCGGACGCCTACTGGACGATGGGCATCGGCCTGGTCGCGCTGATCGGGCTGCCGCCGTTCTCCGGCTTCTTCAGCAAGGACGCGGTCCTCAGCGCCGCCGAGCACGCCGCCAACGGCGAGGCGATGACCAACGGCCTCGGCCCCGCCTCGGCCGTGCCGCAGGCCGCCGGGTGGATCGTGCTGGTCTCGGCGGCGCTGACCGCGCTGCTCACCGCCGCCTACGCCACCCGGCTCTTCCTGCTCGCGTTCCACAGCCCGGCGGGTGCCGCCGCGGTGGCACCCGAGGTGGTGGCCCCCGCCGCCGCCGACCGGGCCACCGTCGTGGCCGACCACGAGGCCGGCGCGCCGTACTCGCCCGAGCTCGACGAGGCCGACCCGGCCACAGCCGAGCCGCACGCGATGCGCTGGCCGCTGTGGGTGCTGGCCGTCCCGACCATGACCTTCGGCATCGCCGGGGTGCGCTCCGACTGGCTGCCCGCCCTGCTCGACGGCGGCTCGCTGCGCCCCTCCGGCGTCACCGCCGTCACCAGCACCGGGCTCGCCGTGGCCGGCGCGCTGCTGGCGTACGGCGCCTGGCGTTCGGCCACCGCCCGGCTCGGTGCGGGCCGTCCCGCCCCGGCCCCGGTCGGCCGGGTGCCCGAACAGGCCGGGGCCCCGGCCGTCGAGGTGATCGTCGCCGACCCCGGGCGCACCCTGCTCGGCCCGCTGTTCGGCCCGGCCCGGCACGGCTTCGGCGTCGACCGGCTCTACACCGCACTGTTCGTCCGCCCGGTGATTGCCGCGGCCCGGCTGGTCCGCTTCCTCGACCGCGAGGTCGTCGAGGGCTACGTGCAGGGCAGCGGGATCGGTGCCAACCTGCTCGGCCGGGCCGTCCGGCTCGCGCAGACCGGCAACGTGCAGACCTACCTCAGCGCGCTGCTCGCCGGCGTCGTCCTGCTGACCGTCCTGGTGGCGGTGTAGCGGATGCCGTTCCCCGTCCTGTCCCTCCCCCCGACCGTCGCACGTAGGAGTCCCCGATGAACGCGGTCCTCATCGCCCTCCTGGTGCTGCCGCTGCTCGGTGCAGCCCTCACCCTGGCGCCGGTGTTCGGTCCGGACGCGGGCGTCGCCGACCGGCGCGCGCTGCGGCTGAACTCGGTGCTCACCGGCGCGGTGCTGCTGCTCAGCCTCGTCCTGGCGGCCGGGTTCGACCGCGGCGAGCCCGCCCGGATGCAGGCCACCACGGACGTGTCCTGGATCCCCGCGATCCACGTGCGCTTCCACCTCGGTGTGGACGGCATCTCGCTGCCGCTGATCGTGCTCACCGCGCTGCTCACCTTCCTCTGCGCGCTGTACTCGGAGAAGCGGCTGCCGGGCGGGGACAACGTGCCGTCGGCGCGGGCGTTCGTCGGGCTGTTCCTCCTCCTCGAAGTCGGCATGCTCGCCACCTTCGCGGTGCTGGACCTCGTCCTCTTCTTCATGGCCTTCGAGATCGTGCTGATCCCGATGTACTTCCTGATCGCCCGCTGGGGGAGCGGCGCGAAGGTGCCGGCGGCCAACAGGTTCATCCTGTACACGGTGCTCGGCTCGGCCGTGATGCTGCTCGGCTTCCTGCTGATCGGCAGCAAGGCGGGCACCTTCGACATGCAGGCCCTCGCCGCCGGGCACGGCCGCGGCCTGAGCCACACGACCCAGGTGACCGCCGCACTGGCGATCATGATCGGGCTCGCGGTCAAGGCCCCGGCCTGGCCGCTGCACAGCTGGCTCCCCGACGCGCACACCGCCGCCCCGACGGTCGGCTCGGTGCTGCTCGCCGGCGTGCTGCTGAAGATGGGCACCTACGGTCTCGTCCGCGTCCTCCTCCCGGTCGTGCCCGACGGCACCACGACGCTCGCCCCCTACCTGGGCGCGTTCGCCGCCGTCGGCATCGTCTACGGCTCGCTGGCCTGCCTCGCGCTCGCCCTCCCGTCGCCCGCCACCACCCTTCTGCCGAAGAGCTTCGCGCCCTCCGGTTCGGGCTCCAAGGGCGACCTCAAGCGCCTCGTCGCGTACTCCTCCGTCGGCCACATGGGCTTCGTCCTGCTGGGCATCGCCTCCCTCACCCAGGCCGGCGTGAACGGCGCGCTGTTCGCCAACATCGCGCACGGTCTGATCACCGGCCTGCTGTTCTTCCTCGTCGGAGCGCTCAAGGACCGCTACGGCACAGCGGACCTCGACACCCTGTCCGGCGCCACCGGCGCCGCCCTCTACGGCCGCGCGCCGCGGATCGGGGCCCTGCTCGCCTTCGCCGCCGTCGCCAGCCTCGGCCTTCCCGGGCTGGCCGGCTTCTGGGGCGAGCTGCTCGCCATGTTCGGCGCGTTCGACCCGGCGGCGGGCCTGTCCCGCCCGGCCTTCGTCACCTACATGGTCCTGGCCGGCCTCGGCACCCTCCTCACCGCCGCGTACCTGCTGATCGTCGTCAAGCGCGTCTGCATGGGCGACCCCGAGCAGCCCGCACCGGTGGCCGAGCTCGCCGACCTGCGCCCGTACGAGGCCGTCAGCTGGACGCCGCTGGCCGCCCTCACCCTGCTCGCCGGCCTCTGGCCCGCGCTCCTGCTCGGCCTCTCCGACCCAGCCGTCAAGCACCTCCTCGGAGGTGGCTGACATGCTCGGAGCCCGGCTCGCCGAACTCGGACCTCACTCCACGGGGCAGCACACTGTGACCTCCCTCGCCGTACCCAACGCGGGCAGCCTGATCCAGTCCGTGGACTGGGTCGCGATCGCGCCGCCGCTGATCGCCGCCGTGGCCGCCCTCGTGGTGCTGGTCGCCGACCTCTTCCTGCCCGAGCGCCACAAGAAGTGGCTCGGCCGCCTCACCGCGGCCGGACTCGCCCTCGCGCTCATCTCGCTCCTCCCCCTCGCCGGGGGATCACCCCGGGCGACGTTCTGTGCGCAGAACGTAGCAGGGGCGACTGACAACGCGGGCTGCTCGTACGTCGCGGACCACTTCGCCCTGGTGTTCCAGCTGCTCGCCCTCGGCGGCGCGCTGATCGCCGCGCTGCTGTCCGCCCACACCGTGGAGAGCGAGAAGCTGCCCGGCGGCGAGTACTGGTTCCTGCTGCTCTCCAGCGCCACCGGCGCCGCCCTGCTGCCCGCCTCCCGCGACCTCGCCACCATGGTGATCGCCCTGGAGGTCGCCTCGCTGCCCGCCTTCGCGCTGGTCGCGCTGCGCCGGGACGGCCGGGGCGCCGAGGCCGCGCTGAAGTTCTTCGTCTCCTCCGTCACGGCGACGGCCGTGATGCTGCTCGGCGTCTCCTTCGTCTACGCGGCCAGCGGCAGCCTGCACCTCGGGGCCATCGCCGAGGGTCTGGAGCACGCCCCCGCTCAGCTCAAGCCGCTGGCCGAGGCGGGCGCCGTCCTGACCCTCGTCGGCTTCGCCTTCAAGGTGGCCGCCGTCCCGTTCCACTTCTGGGTGCCCGACACCTACACCGGCGCGCCGCTCCCCGTCGCCGGCTACCTGTCGGTCGTCGGCAAGGCGGCCGGCCTCTCCGGTCTGGCGCTCGCCACCACGGTGGCGTTCCGCCCGTACGCCCACACGTGGGGCCTGGTGCTCGCGGTGCTCGCCGCCGTCACCATGACCGTCGGCAACGTCGGCGCGCTGCGCCAGCGCTTCGACACCCGCTACAGCGCGGTCCGGCTGCTCGCCTGGTCCTCCGTCGGCCAGGCCGGGTACCTGCTGGTGCCGCTCGCCGCCGCCGGCTACGCGCCCACGGCCGCCGACCCGCTGGGCGCCACCGCCGCGTACGCGCTGATCTACGGCGTCGTGAACCTCGGTGCGTTCGGCGTGGTCGCGGCGGTCGGCCGACGGGCCGGCACCAGTGTGGACGACTTCCGCGGGCTGTTCGCGCGGAGCCGCTGGACGGCGCTCGCCCTGGCCTTCTTCCTGCTCTGCCTGGCCGGGCTGCCGCCGGGCGTGATCGGGCTCTTCGGCAAGGTCGTGGTGTTCCGGGCGGCCGTCGACGCCGGGCTGGGCTGGCTGGCCGTCGTCATGGCCGTCAACGTCGTCGTCGCGCTGTACTACTACCTGCTCTGGACGGCCCGGTTGTTCGCTCCGGTGGCGGCGGGCGAGGGCGGCACCGAGGGCGGCACCGAGGCCGGCAGCGAGGCCGGCGTCGAGCGTCGGCTCCCGCTGAGTCTGACGGCGACGCTGGGGCTCACCGCTTCGGTCGCCGTGGTGTTGTCGGTCGCTCCGCAGCTCGTCCTCCAGGTGGCGGGTGGCAGCCTGTTCTGACCCGCCGGTGGGCGGGCACTCGGGGGTGAGGGTGGTGCCACCTCTGTCGGCTGTGTCACAAGGGAACAAGGTCCCGGGCCCCGCCCGTTGACCGGGCAAGAGGGACGAGGCAGAAAGGGCTTCCCCACCGCGCCATTGGAGGGCCTGACGTGCACCGCCGGCACAACGGACTGAGGACCGCCGTCCTGCTCGGCGGCCTCTCGGCGCTGATCCTGGTGATCGGCAGCTTCTTCGGCCGGAGCGGCCTCGTGATCGCCCTGCTGGTCGCCGTCGGGACCAACGCCTACGCGTACTGGAACAGCGACAAGCTCGCGCTGCGGGCCATGCGGGCCCGGCCGGTCAGCGAGATCGAGGCGCCGCGGCTCTACCGGATCGTCCGGGAGCTCTCCACCTCCGCCCGCCAGCCGATGCCCCGGCTCTACATCTCGCCCACCCCCGCCCCCAACGCCTTCGCCACCGGCCGCAACCCGCGCAACGCGGCGGTCTGCTGCACGGACGGCATCCTGCAGCTGCTCGACGAGCGCGAGCTCCGGGGGGTGCTCGGCCACGAGCTCAGCCACGTCTACAACCGGGACATCCTGATCTCGTCGGTCGCCGGGGCGCTCGCCTCGGTGGTGATGTTCCTGGTGAACTTCGCCTGGCTGGTCCCCTTCGGACGCAGCGAGGACGACGACGGGCCGGGCCTGTTCGGGATGCTCGCGATCATGATCCTCGGACCGCTGGCGGCCGGGCTGATCCAGCTCGCGGTCAGCCGCTCCCGCGAGTACCAGGCCGACGCGGACGGTGCTCGCATCACGGGGGACCCGCTGGCGCTGGCGAGTGCGCTGCGGAAGCTGGACGCCGGTACGCGTCGGCTGCCCCTGCCGCCGGAGCCTCAGCTGCAGACGGCGAGCCACATGATGATCGCCAGTCCGTTCCGGCCGGGTGAGGCCGGGGCGCGGTTGTTCTCGACGCATCCGCCGATGGGGGAGCGGATCGCTCGGCTCGAGCGGATGGCGGGGTATCGGGGCTGAAGGTTCCGCTGCGCGGGGCTTGGGGTGCGGGGCTTGGGGTGGGGGGGGTGGGCTTTCGGGTGGGTGGGTGACGCCGGGGGCGGCTCCGGGGGTGGCCGCTCCGGGGGCTGGATGATTTTCCGACTGCCGACTCTGTGGGTGGGGTGTTCTCGCCGTTGGCAGTCTGAAAATCACCCGTCACGCCCCTCTCCGCGGCCACCCCCTCCGCCACCCCCTCCCGCAGCGCACCCTCTCGCTGGGGTGGGTTCGGGGGAGGAGGGTGGTTGAGGTGGCTGGGAGGGGAGGGGGGAGGGGGGTGGGGGTGGGGGATGGTCTGGGTGGGGGTGGGGGGCGTACCTGCGGTTGTGGCGCTCCGTGAGGATCGTGCCGGCCTCGTCGGTGGGCGCCGCTTCCGCCGGCAGGCTGCCGTGGCAGGCGAGGTGGGCGACCTGTGGGGTCCCATGGTGGCGAGGCCGGGCGGCGTCGGATCGTTTGATCACTCGGTGGATCGCACGAGTTCGGGCACCCGGATCGGCATCAGCATGGAGAAGGTGCCGTCGCGGCCGGGGGTGCGGATCGCCAGCGGAGCGATGGGGCCGCCGAGTTCGAGGACCAGTTGGTCGGGGCGGCCGGCGTCCAGGGCCTCCAGGAGGAAGTTCCGGTTGACCGCCACTCGGACTTCGCCGGGGGTGGGGGCGGCGTCGGCCGGGGGCACTGCGAGTCGGCCGTCCGGGGTGACGGCGAGGACGGTGACTGCGCAGTCCGCGCCGTTCGGCCCGGACGGAAGGGTGCGGGTGACGCCGGACTCGACGGCTCCGCGCAGGTCGGCGGCGGGCACGTCGACGCGGTGGAGCGGGTCCAGGCGGGTCAGTGCGCGGTAGTCGGGGTAGTCGAGGTCGGGGACCGCGCCCTCGATCCGGTGACCGCCCGTCTCGGCGCGCACGAGGCCGCTGCCGAGGGTGAGTTCGGCCTCGGCAGCGCCGGTGAGCAGGGCGCGCAGGGCGTCCGCCAGGGCCGTCGGGACGATCGTGCCGGCCTGCGGCACGGTGTCGGGGGCCGCCGGCAGGGGCACCTCGGCGAGCGCCATCCGGTAGCGGTCGGTGGCCACCAGGCGCAGCGCGGCGCCGTCCACCTCGAACAGGACCCCGGCGAGGACCGGGAGTTCGGGGTCGGCGCAGACGGCGAAGCGGACCGCGTCCAGGGCGGCGGCCAGCGCGGGGGCCGGGACGGTGAGCCGGAGCTCGGCGGGGGCGGCGGTCATCGGGTTCTCCCTCTGGTCGATCAGCGTGCGGATCAGGGAGAGTTCGCGGCGGGCGTCGGCGAGGCCGTCCTCCAGGCGGCGCAGGTGCGCGTCGACGACGCGGTGGGCCGCGCCGGAGCCGGGGGCCGCGCCGAGCACGGCGCGGATCCCCGCCAGCGGCAGGCCGACGCGGCGCAGCCGGGCGAGCAGGCGGGCGTCGGCGAGTTGCCGGGGCCCGTACCAGCGGTAGCCGGTCTGCGGGTCGACGTGAGCGGGGGCGAGCACGTCGGCGCCGTCGTAGTAGCGCAGGGTGCCGACGCCCAGGCCGGTGGCGCGGGCCAGTTCGCCGATGCTGTGCAGGTCGCTCTCCATGCCGGTCACTGTGGTTCCTCGACCAGGTGGAGGGTCAAGGATTGAGACGGGCGAGCTTGTGGGGGTTGCGGACGGTCCGCATGGCGGCGATGAGGGGTGCGCCGTCGGGGCCCTCGGCGAACTCGAAGACCGTGACGGAGTCGACGCGGTCGCCCACCGTGAGCAGCAGGCCGGGCTGGCCGTTGACGAGGGCGGGGCGGGCGGTGGCTTCGCCGAGCTGCTTGAGGACGCCGAGGACGAAGCGGGCGACGTTGTCGGCGCCGGTGACGGGGCGCAGTGCGGCGCGCACGACGCCGCCGCCGTCGGTCCACGAGGTGACGTCGGGGGCGAGCAGTTGCAGCATCCGGTTGAGGTCGCCGCCCACGCAGGCCGCGAGGAACTCGTCGGTGGCCCGGCGGCGAAGGTCCGCGGGGGCGTCGTAGCGGGGCCGGCCGGCCTGGACGTGCGCCCTGGCCCGGCTGCCGACCTGGCGGCAGGCCGTCTCGCTGCGGTCGAGGGCCTCGCCGATCTCCTTGTAGGAGAAGCCGAAGACCTCCTTGAGTACGAAGACGGCCCGTTCCAGCGGGGAGAGGCTCTCCAGCAGCACCATCACCGCGAGCGAGACGGTCTCGGCGCGTTCGACGCCCTCGGTCGCGGCCGGCTCGCCGACGAGCGGTTCGGGCAGCCACGGGCCGACGTAGGACTCGCGGCGGACGGCGGCCGAGTCGAGCCGGTTGAGCGCGAGGTTGGTGACCGTCCGGGCGAGGTAGCCGGCCGGGTTGGCGACCGGGCCGGTGACCTGGCTCCAGCGCAGCCAGGTGTCCTGGACCAGGTCCTCGGCGTCGGCGACGCTGCCGAGCATCCGGTAGGCGATGCCGAAGATCATCCGCCGGTGGGCTTCGAAGTCGGCGAGGCCGGGGTGTTCGAGGGTGTCGGTCACCTTCGCAGGGTAGCCGCCGGTCAGGCGCGGAACGCGTCGTAGGCCGGGGCCAGCACGGCGGCGAGGTCGCGTCCGCGCACGGTGATGCCGGACGGGCCGAGGCGGCGGAGGGACGGTTCGCCCTCGTCCGGCTGTTCCTCCGCGCGCAGGGTGAAGTCGCCGCGCCAGTAGGCGGCGACGTTCACGACGGTGTCGTGTTCGGTCATGCGTCCTCCTCTGCCACCGCGTCGTCGCGAGTGAGCTCGACCAGTTCGCGCAGCGCGTCGGCGGGCAGGTCGGTGAGCCAGTGCTCGCCCTCCCCCACCACCGTGTCGGCCAGCGCGCGCTTGGCGGTGAGGAGTTCGTCGATCCGCTCCTCGACCGTGCCGACGCACACCAGCCGGCGCACCTGGACGTCGCGGCGCTGGCCGATCCGGAACGCGCGGTCGGTGGCCTGCTCCTCGACCGCCGGGTTCCACCAGCGGTCGAGGTGGATCACCTGGTTGGCGGCGGTCAGGTTGAGCCCGGTGCCGCCGGCCCGCAGGGAGAGGATGAACACCCTCGGCCCGTCCTGGGATTGGAAGCGTTCGACGAGTTCCTCGCGGCGGGCCCGGGAGAGTCCGCCGTGCAGGTAGAGCACCTCCTCGCCGAGCCGCCGGGCCAGGTACGGGCGGAGCATCGCACCGAACTCGGCGTACTGGGTGAAGACCAGGGTGCGGTCCCCCTCGGCGAGGGCCTCTTCGAGGAGCTCGGCCAGCCGGGCGACCTTGCCCGAGCGCTCGCCCAACGCCGAACCGTCGTGCAGAAGTTGGGCCGGGTGGTTGCACACCTGTTTGAGCTTGCCGATCGCGGCGAGCACCGTGCCGCGGCGCTCCACGCCCCGGATGCCCTCGACCCGGTGCAGCAGGTCGGCCACCACCGCCTGGTAGAGGCCGGCCTGCTCGGCGGTGAGGTTGCACCAGACGGTCATCTCCTGCTTGGCGGGCAGGTCGGCCGCCACCGCCGGGTCGGTCTTGAGCCGGCGCAGGACGAACGGGCTCGTGCGGCGCCGGAGTTCGGCGGTGCGGTCGGGGCTGCGGTGCAGTTCCACGGGGATCGCGTAGCGCTCCTTGAAGCGCTCGGCCGAGCCGAGCAGCCCGGGGTTGGCGAAGTCCAGGACGGTGTGCAGCTCGGACAGCCGGTTCTCCACCGGGGTGCCGGTCAGGGCGATCCGGTGCACGGCGACGGGCAGGGCGCGGATCGCGCGGGCCTGGGCGGTGCCGGCGTTCTTGACGTGCTGGGCCTCGTCGGCCACGACCCGGCGCCAGCGGACCTTCCGCAGGGCGGCGAGGTCGCGCTGGACCAGTCCGTAGGTGGTGATGACGAGGTCCACTGCAGCGACGGCGGCGACGAGTTCGTCCGCGCCGAGGCGGCCGGAGCCGTGGTGGACGTGGGTGCGCAGGCCGGGGGCGAAACGCTCGGTCTCGCGCTGCCAGTTCCCGACGAGGGACATCGGGCAGACCAGCAGGGTGGGGGCCGTCGCACCGTCCGCCTGCTCGGAGGCCAGCAGGGCGAGGGTCTGGACGGTCTTGCCGAGGCCCATGTCGTCGGCGAGGACGGCGCCCAGGCCGAGCCCGGCCATGGCCCGCAGCCAGGCCAACCCCCGCTCCTGGTAGGGGCGGAGGGTCGCGCGGAAGTCCGGCGGGAGCGTGGGGACCGGGGCGGCGACGGTGCGCCCGGCGAGCAGGTCACCCAATGGGCCGTCGGCCCGGACGGCGGTGACCGGCAGGCCGGCGACCGTGGCCTCGGGGTCGAGCGCCATCCGCAGCACCTGCCCCGTGGCGACGGCGGGGTCCCGCCGGTGGTCGAGGAAGGCGAGCGCGGCGGCGATCTGCGCCGGGTCGGCCTCCAGCCAGGTGCCCCGCACCCGGACCAGCCCCTGCTTGGCGGCGGCCAGTTCGGCGAGCTCCCGCTCGCTGAGCGGATCGCCGTCCAGGCCGAGCGCCGCCTGCCACTGGAACGCGACGACGGCGTCCCGGTCCACCTGGCTCGTGACGGCGAGCGAGCCGGGCGCGGGCGGGGTGGTGACCCGCAGGGCGAGGCCCAGCCGGGGTTTGCGGCGCCACCAGGCCGGGAGCAGCACGCCGAACCCGCTCTCGGCGAGGGCGGGCGCCGCGGTGCGCAGGAAGTCCAGGGCCCCGTCGCGGTCGAGCGGGAGGGCCGACGGGCGGGAGCGGTGGCGCAGCCCGTCCAGCTCCGGCCAACGATGGGCGGCGCGGGCGAGTTCGGCGGCCAGGACGCCGGCCGGGTCGTCGGTCTTGCGGGTGAGCGCGGCGCGGGCGGCGCCGCCCTCGTGCAGGTCGGCGGCGCGGACCAGCAGGGACGGCTCGTCGACGGCCTGGAGCAGGAACTCCACCTGCCAGGCGTCGTCGGACGGACGGCCCTCGGGGTCGCCGTCGTCCGGGCCGAGCGGCTCCAGCAGGCGGAAGCAGAGCCGCAGGGCGGGGTCGGTGGGTTCGGCGGCGGCGTACCAGGCGGAGAGCCGGCCGTGCAGGTCGGCCAGGTCGTCCGGGTCCGCGGTGAAGGCGGCGTCCGGGGCGGCGAGGGCCGTCAGCCACTGCTCGGCCGCGCCCGTCGGAGCGTCGCCGCCGCGCAGGAGCGGGGGTGCGACGGCGAGGGCGGACCTCACCTCGGCATCGACGAGGGCGCTCAGCGCGGCGTCGACCAGCTCTTCCCCCGTGACGCCGGCGGGCGGCCACTCCCCCAGGGCCACCGGCGGGCAGCCGGCGGCGAGGGCGGCGGCCTCACGGCGGCCGTCGGGGGTGAGGTCCGCACGCCAGCGGGCCTGCGGGGCGCCGCCCGCCAGGAGCTGCGGCAGCACCCGGCCGCCGCCGACCGTCCGCCAGGCGAGGTCGTGCACGCCGGAGAGCCAGCGCAGCGACGGCCCGTAGACGACGTCGGCGCGCCCGACGCCGGACAGCTCGGTGCCGGTCACGGCCCACCGCGGGTCGAAGACCTCGCCCAGCAGCTGGGCCGCCGCCCCGGCGTCGAACAGCAGCGCGGGCACCCGCCACGGCGCGAGCACCGCCGCGCCGCGCACGGGGGTGGCCGGCAGGTCGGGGGACGGCGCGGGCAGGGAGGCGACGGTCGGCAGCAGCAGCGTGGCCCAGCGCTCGGGCGCCTGGCCGGCGAGCCAGCCGAGGCCCGGGCCGATCCCGCCGAGCACGGCGGCCACCTCGGCGGCGGGGCTGGCGTAGGGGTGGGCGCGCGGGGCCGTCCGCGCCGGCGCCTCCACGGCCTTCGCCGCCGGGTGGCGGCGGGCGTCCTCGGCCCAGAGCGCCAGCCTGCCATCCGCGCGCCAGAGCGCGTGCAGGACGAACATGGGCGGGCCTCTCTGGGGTGGCGGAGCTGCTCGTGGATCGACCGGGTCGCCCTGGAAGCCTAATCGCGGCCACCGACACGGCGAAGTGGTTGAAGTTTGAACGAGATGGGTCTATGGTGGTCCCAGAAAGAAGTTGAAGCCTAAACAAATGGCTTCGAACCCGAGGAGGAGCCATGGGCCTGTTCAACCGCACCAAGACCGCCGCCACGACCGCCACCGCCGTCGCCGAGGCCCCGACCGGGCCGGACCTCGCCCACCTGACCGGCGACTGGACGGTCGACACCACGCACAGCGAGGTCGGCTTCTCGGTGCGCCACGCGATGGTGACCAACGTCAAGGGCCGCTTCACCGACTACGACGGCAAGCTGCACCTCGACGGCACCGTGCCCGGCAACTCCAGCGCCGAACTGGTGATCAAGGTCGCCAGCATCGACACCAACCAGGCCCAGCGCGACGAGCACCTGCGCACCGGCGACTTCTTCGCCGTCGACGCCCACCCCGAGATCCGCTTCCGCAGCACCTCCGCCGAGCGCCTGCGCGGCGACTCCTACCGGATGACCGGCGACCTCACGATCAAGGGCACCACCCGCCCGATCGTCCTCGACCTCGACTACACCGGCAGCGCCACCGACGCCTACGGCGCCGAGCGGGTCGGCTTCGAGGGCACCGCCGTCGTCGACCGCACCGAGTTCGGCCTGACCTACAACGCGGCGCTGGAGACCGGCGGCGTGCTGATCGGTGAGAAGGTCAAGCTCAGCTTCGACATCTCCGCCGTGAAGGCCGCCTGACCCGGTCGCGCGGCCGCCTACCGCGCGGCCGCCGACCGGCCCACCTCGGTGCTGGTGCTCGGGGCGGCCCGGGACTTCTACTCCAACGGCATCCACCTCA